>JAPPNE010000146.1 GCA_028818775.1 Deltaproteobacteria bacterium
CGGGCTTGAGCAGCGGCTGGCGCTGCGCGTAGGTCATCATGCGCTGGTTCACCGAGGCGGCACCCATGCAGTTGGGGCCGCAACAGACGATGCCGCTCTCCTCGCAGAACTCGGCCAGCTCGCGCCCGCGCTCGTGGCTCGTGGGATCGGTGCCCTCGCCGAAGCCGGCGCTGTAGATGGTGGCGGCCTTGACGCCCAGCGGCGCCGCCTGCCTGAGCGTCGGGATCACCGCCCGGCTCGGCACCAGCATCAGCAGGTGCTCGGCGGGCTCCGGCAGCGCCTCCAGGCTCGGATAGCACGGCGCGTCCCAGAGTTCCTCGTAGTTGGGATTGATCAGGAAGACGTTGCCGGGGAACTCCGCGTCCTTGAGGCTGTGGAAGAGCAGGTTGGGCCAGTTGCCCTTGGGCGAGGCGCCGACAATGGCCACGCTCTTGGCGTGCAGCAGGTCGGCAGCCGGACGGATGGTGGTTCTCTCGATCGTTTCGGTCATGTTGTGTTCTTTTCCGATCGGCGTCCTTCGACTTCGCTGCGCTGGCGCCTGTCCTGAGCTTGTCGAAGGGCTCAGAACAGGCGCCAGCGCAGCGAAGTCGAAGGACGCTCCAAATCCCTTAAAACAGCTCGATGCCGAGGGCGCGCCACAGCTCCCCCTCGTACCACGATGCGTGGATCACCTGGTCGAACACGCCGTAGAGAAAGGCGATGATGCATACGGTGAGGCCCACGGAGATGAGCCAACTCTCGCCGGAACCCACCTTCAGGTACAGGAAGACGAACAGCGGCAAGGCGATCATCTGGCCCAGGAGCCACGTGCCCGCGATGATGCTCAGTATCCACAGGGCGATGACCGCGGTGCGGACGAGCGCTTCACCGCTCCGCAGGTTCACGTCAAGGAAGATGTCCGCCGCTCCTCCCGCTTCGCCCGGGGTGGGCGCCTCGCCTCCCTTCACTCCGGTCCACAATGCAAGGGCGGCGGCGATGACGCAGCCGGCAACGCCGATGAGCATGGGAAAAAGCGCGGTTTTCCAGGGCCATCCTCTGGCCGTGAACAACGCCGCGGCGAAGATCACCGCCAGCAGGAGGATGAAGAGGCTTTCGATGTAGTGTTCACGAATCTTTGGCGTGGTCATCGCCCACCTCGACGGTCTTGCCGCACGTAAGCCATCCTCACGAGGCCTCCGCCTCCTGTTGGCGCGACTGGCTCCTGGTCGCGTAGAACACGGTCGCCAGGGTCATGAGTATCAGGGCGATGACGATGGGCCGCTGCCACACCCACGTCCAGCCGTAACGGCTCACGGCGATGTCCAGGTAGCGTTCCATGATGGGACCCAGGACGATCCCGAGGGCGATGGGCGGCCGCGGCCAGCCCCAGCGCTTCATGAGGTAGCCCAACGCTCCCGCGGACACCAGTACCACCCAGTCACCCAGATCCTGCGTGGCCATCCACGAACCCATGAACACCAGCACCAGGATGATGGGAATGATCAGGCTGCCGCGGATGGTGGTGACCTTGGCCAACTGGGTGGTGCAGCCCATCAGCACGACGGCGGTGATGACGTTGGCGATGACCAAGGCCCATATCACCGAGAAGGTGACGTCGAGACGCGTGCTCAGGAGTTCCGGGCCCGGGTAGATCCCGTGGATCAGGAAGGCGCCCAGCAGGATCGCCATGGTGGCGCTTCCCGGGACGCCGAAGGCGATGGTCGGAATGAGCGAGCCGCCCTTCATGGCGTTGTTGGCGCTCTCGGGCGCGATCACCCCGCGTATCTCGCCCTTGCCGAATTCGGCCTCGGGATCCCTGTTGGACTGCACCGCGTGGCCGTAGGCCACCCAGTCGACGATGCTCGCGCCGAGGCCCGGAATGAAACCAATATAGGCGCCGATCACCGCACACCGGAGCGCCAGCCACCAGTTCCGCACCGCGTCGCGCACGCCGTCCCACATGCCCTTCCCCATCTCCGGCACCTCCGCGAGGGTGCCCCGGCGCACCGCCAACTCCACGACCTCCGGCAGCGAGAACAGGCCCAACACGCACGGAACGATGGGAAGCCCTTCCAGGAGATAGGGCGTGTTGAACCAGTAGCGCGGGATGCCGTCCTGCGGTGAATAGCCCATCATGGAGAGCTGAAGGGCGAACAGCCCCACCAGGATGCCCTTGGCCGGGGCGCTGCCGCTCAGGGCGCCCACCATGGCCATGCCCAGGACACCCAGGAGAAAGAACTCGGGGGCGCCGAAGGACAGCACCAGCGGGCTCAGGATCGGGATCGAGAGGACCAGCAGGACGGCGCCCACCACTCCGCCGAACGCCGACACCGTGTAGGCGGCGCCGAAGGCCCGGGCCGCCTCCCCCTTCTTGGCCAGGGGATAGCCGTCCATGATGGTGGCTTGGGAGCCGGCCGTGCCCGGCACGCCCAGCAGCACCGACGATATGGTGTCCGAGGTGGAGGTGATGGCGTACATGCCCATGAGCAGCGCCATGGCCTCGTAGGGTCCGAGGTCGAAGGTGAAGGGCAACAGGATGGCCATGCCGGAGAGCCCGGAAAGGCCCGGCACCATGCCGAAGAAGACGCCCAGGCCGACGCCCAGCAGAAGATAGCCGAAGGCCGGCCAAGACAAGATTCCCAGGAGTGCCTGGTGGGCAGCCTCTAGCATTGCGTGTCAGCCCCTGTGATGAAGCCGCCGTGGCTCCCGTTGCCGGACGGGTGCGGTCCGGCAACGGGAAGCGGTGGGTGATTTATTTTGAGCCCGCCTGCTTGCGGCCCTGCTCGACGTACTTGAGCCGGAACTGCTTCATCTCGTCACCCGCGGTCGTCCACGGCTTCATGGCGTTGGCAATGGACTTGGGATCGGTCAGCATCTGCGGCTCGATACCCACGGTTTTCTTGTATTCCGCGAGAAACTCCGGGTCCTTGCTCATATTCGCGAAGGCCGTCCGCATCGCATCGACGGCCGCCTGGGGGACTCCCGGCGGGGCCAGGATCTGGCGGTAGCTGCTCAGGATCTCGAAGAGCTGCCACAACGGTCCCTCGGGAGCCTTGCCCGAGAGCTGCTTGACGAAATCCCGCGCGGGCACGCCCGGTGCGATGGCGGGAATGTTCGCGTCGCTGCCATACCACAGGGGCGAGGCCTCGCCCTTGTCGACGGCGATGGGCTTGACCCGCGTCAGGTAGAACGGGGTGCTGCCGTCCACGTAGTTGATCTCGTCGCGCAGGAACGCTGACAGGAGGCCGGCGGACCCCTGGTACCCGGTGACGTACTTGTACTTCACGCCCGCCAGGTCGAACAGCGCGCGGAACTTGAGGTCCTTGCTGCTGTCGGCGCGGAACCCGCCCACGGTGAGGTTCGTGGCTTTCTTGAGGTCCCCGAGCTGCTTGTACGGGGGGGTGAGCTTGGTCGACACCACGCCCACGCTCACCACCGGGGTGAACATGACCGGGATGATCTCCTCCATGTTGGCCCGCAGACCGGCGGCCTTGGGATCACCGACAAACCACTCCTGGTAGCGGCCGCTGGCGGTCTGGCAGCCCATGACCGTGCCGTTCCGGCGCGCCCGCTCGTAAATCCAGTTCATGGCCAGCGTGCCGCCGCCGCCCGGCTTGCTCGTGACCACGATAGTGGGATCGCCCTTCAGATGCTTCTTGAGATGCCGGGCGTAGATGCGGCACTCGATGTCGGTGGGGCCGCCCGCCGAGAAGTCGATCACCAGCCTCAAGGTCTTGCCTTGAAAAAACGGTTTGTCCGCGGCCAGTGCCGGGGTCGCGAGCAACAGTGCGAGCACCAGCACGGCGCAAGTGGAAAGCACGTGTAAGGTTGACTTCATCGCTTGCTCCCTCCTTGAATCTGTGAATGCCGTCTTCCGGCTGTTGGAGCATCGGTCCGGGCGCCGCCGGGCCGATGCCTCGCCCTCCTGACTGTCACACCTGCCGCCTACCGGCTAGGAAGCCTTGTTGACCCGCGCCATGGGGCCGAACCCAGGCTTGTAGGTCTTGTCGTCGATGAACTGCTTGATGCCCTGGTCGTAACCGCCCTCCCGGTCCTGCATCTTGATCTGCGCGCCCTTGGCGGCCAGATAGTCCTCGGCCTGGGAGTAGTCCATGTTGCGCACGAGCTTGTAGGCCTGCTTGGTGGCGCGTAGCGCCCAAGGGTTCTTCTCCATGAGCTTCCTGGCCAGCTTCACGGTTTCGTCCCGGAGCTGGTCCGCCGGCACCGAGTAGTTCACGAGCCGCATCTCCGCGGCCTTCTTGCCGTCGAAGGGATCGCCGGTCATGGCGTGGTAGAGGCCGTCGCGCAAGGACAGCATGTCCGTGACCACCCGGCTCACGAGGCCGCCGGGCAGGATGCCCCAGTTGACCTCGGAAAGCCCGAAGACGGCGTCATCCGCGGCGATGGCGAAGTCGCAGGCCACCAGCGGCGTGAACGCCCCGCCGAAGCAGAAGCCGTTGACCATGGCGATGGTGGGCTTGGGGAAGGTGAAGAGCTTGCGCCAGCGCCACTCCTGGCTGCACCAGCTCGCCTGCCGGCGCAGCGCCGGGTTCTTGTCGCCCTCGCGGAAGTATTCCTTGAGGTCCTGGCCGGCGCACCAGCTATTGCCCGCGCCGGTGATGACCATGACCTGGGTCTCGGGATCTCCCTCGGCCTCGGTCACCGCGTCGTACATGTCGAAGTGGAGCTGCGGGCTCATGGCGTTGCGCTTCTCCGGACGGTTGAGGATGACCCAGGTGAGGCCGTCCTCCTTCTCCACCAGCACGGTCTTGTACTCTTTCGTTGCCATTAAACGTGTACCTCCTTGGAACATTCAAGTGATTGAGATTCCGCCAACTCTATGCAGTCGGGTTGCCGGAGTCAAGGCGCGGACAAACCCGAGGCGTCAGGAACCCTTGTGGACGCGGGCCATGGGGCCGAACCCCGGCTTGTAGGTCTTGTCGTCGATGAACTGCTTGATGCCCTGGTCGTAACCGCCCTCCCGGTCCTGCATCTTGATCTGCGCGCCCTTGGCGGCCAGATAGTCCTCGGCCTGGGAGTAGTCCATGCCGCGCACCAGCTTGTAGGCCTGCTTGGTGGCCCGCAGCGCCCAGGGGTTCTTCTCCATGAGCTTCCTGGCCAGCTTCACGGTCTCGTCCCGGAGCTGGTCCGCCGGCACCGCGTAGTTGACCAGCCGCATCTCCGCGGCCTTCCTGCCGTCGAACGGGTCGCCGGTCATGGCATGGTAGAGGCCGTCGCGCAGGCTCAACACGTCGGTGACGACACGGCTCACCAGGCCGCCGGGCAGGATGCCCCAGTTGACCTCGGACAGCCCGAAAATGGCGTCCTCGGCGGCGATGGCGAAGTCACAGGCAATCATCGGGCTGAAGGCGCCGCCGAAGCAGTAGCCGTTCACCATGGCGATGGTGGGCTTGGGAAAGGTGAAGAGCTTGCGCCAGCGCCATTCCTGGCTGGCCCACGCCACCTGCCGCTGAAACTCGGGGTTCTTGTCGCCCTCGCGGAAGAACTCCTTGAGATCCATGCCGGCGCACCAGCTCTGGCCCGCGCCGGTGATGACCATGACCTGGGTCTCGGGGTCTCCCTCGGCTTCCGTCACCGCGTCGTACATGTCGAAGTGGAGCTGCGGGTTCATGGCGTTGCGCTTCTCGGGACGGTTGAGGATGACCCAGGTGAGGCCGTCCTCCTTCTCCACCAGCACGGTCTTGTATTCTTTTGTCGCCATCGGATGCCTCCTTGGAAATGTTGGTGCTCTACCCCTTCAGGTGCCTGGCCAGGAACGCCAGCGTCTTGGGCCAGACGTCCTTGGCGGAGGCCTCGTGGTAGCTCGGGCGATCGTCGCAGAAGAACGCGTGGCCCGCGTCGTCGTACAGGTGCCACTCGTAGTCTACGGCGTTGGCCTTCAGCGTGTCCTCGATGGCGTCCCGGGCCTCCTGGGGGATGCCCTGGTCCTGCCCGCCCCATACGCACTGCATCGGGATCTTGATGTTGTTCCCCTGGGTCACGGGCTCCACCGGGCTCTTCTCGCCGCGCTGACCGCCGGCGATCTGGCCGCCGTAGTACAGGCTGCTGCACGCAAGCCCCGGGCAGTTGCACGCCGCCATCCACGACACCCGGCCGCCGAAGCAGTAACCGATGATGCCCACCCGGTCCGGGTCCACGTCGTCGCGCCCCTTGGCGTAGGCAATGGCGCGGTTCAGGTCCTCGACGACCTTGGTGTCGTAAAGGGTGCCGCGGGCGGCAAAGGCGCCGTCGCGGTCGGTGTTGGGGATGACGCGCTCGTCCAGGCGATAGTAGAGATCCGGCGATACTGCCACGTAACCCTCGTTGGCGAAGCGTTCGGTGACATCCTTCATGTGCGCGTTGACGCCGAAGATCTCCATGATCACCAGCAGCGCCGGCTTCCTGCCGTCGCCGTCGGGCGCGGCCACGTACAGGCCCATGGACTTGCCGTCTTCGGCGGGGATGTCCACCGTTGCGAGGTTGATGCTCATCGTGTTCCTCCTGTGGGTTGTGTTTTGTTCAGATTCGATGGGATCGACGAGAGTTCTCATTGACACGGGGTTCGCGAAGCTGTCAAGGACGGGTCCGCGGGGAATGACGCTCGGTTGGCCCGTGGCCGGTGAGTTGTGACGCAACCTGGATGGACGTTTTGTTACCGCTGGGCGTTGTGCTACTCTCCCGATTTCGGGCCTGCGTCACCCCGCGGGCCAACCCCAATTCCCGACGCCCTCGCCGGTGCTCGGAATTCGACCGGGACGTATCGATATCATGCAAATCTGCTGTTTGGACCTGGAGGGAGTCCTCCTGCCGGAAATCTGGATCGCGGTGGCCGAGCATTTCCACAACGACGACCTGCGGCTCACCACGCGCGACATCTCCGACTACGACCAGCTCATGCAGCACCGCCTGAAGGTGCTCCGGAGGAACCGCATCCGGCTGGCGGACATCCAGGGCGTCATCGCCGGCATGGAGCCGCTGCCCGGGGCCAGGGACTTCCTCGACGACCTCTATCAGGACTTCCAGGTGGTGCTGCTGTCGGACACCTACTACGAGTTCGCCATGCCGCTGATCCGGAAGCTGGGGAACCCGACGCTCTTGTGCAACTGGCTCACGGTGAGCCGGTCGGGGTACATCGCGAACTACATCCTCCGCCAGAAGGACGGCAAGCGCAAAGCCGTGAGGGCGTTCAAGCAGATCGGCTTTCGCGTGGTGGCGGCGGGGGACTCCTACAACGACCTGAGCATGCTGCGCACCGCCGACCGCGGCGTGCTGTTCAACCCGCCGGAGGCCATCGTCAAGCGGTACCCGGCTTTTCCGGTCTCGCGCGACTACGCGACGCTGTCGCGGTTGCTGAGACAGTAAAGTACCTTCAACGGCGCCGTTCGGTCCTGAGCCCTTCGACAAGCTCAGGACAGGCTTAGCGGAGCGCAAGCGAAGCGACGTCGAAGGACGCCGACAGCAACCAAGGAGAACTTCCATGCTCGACGTGCTGATTTCCAATGCCGAAATTATCCATGCCAAGGGCCGCTACAACGCCTCGGTAGGCGTTCAGGACGGCCTCATCGCCGGAATCTACCAGCCCGGGGCCGAGCCCGAGGCGGGCGAGGTGGTGGACGCCTCCGGGCTGGCGCTGATCCCCGGCGCGGTGGACATGCATTCGCACCACCGCGAGGGCGGCGAGCCCGGCGGCTACGACTACAAGGAGAACATCCACACCGCCACCATGCAGTGCGCCGCCGGCGGCGTCACCACGTCGGTGGCCATGCCCAACGTGACGCCGCCGCCCAACACGGTGCCGCGCCTCGAACAGTTGTTCTCGGTCTACGAGCGCGAGTCGATCATCGACTTCAACGTAAACCCGGCCGGCACCATCCCGGAAGAGATCCCCAAGCTGGCCAAGATGGGCATCGGCGCATTCAAGGTGTTCATGGTGGTGGACACCGGCCGGGACTATCCGCACATGCCGGGCATCGGCGTCCACGACCACGGCAAGATCATGGAGATCATGGAGGCCTGCGCGGCGGCCAACGTACCGCTCATGGTCCATCCCCACGACCAGCCTCTCATGGACTACATCGAGAAGAAGTACTGGGACCGGGGGGAGCGCGACTGCCTGGCCTACGCCAAAGCCTATGCCGAACACGACGGGGTGATCTGGGAAACCGCCATCCAGTTCCTCATCCGCCTGCAGGCGGCCACCGGTGTGCACCTGCACGTGCTGCACGTCCAGACCGAGGGCACCGTGGAGATGATCCGCCGCGCCAAGGACGCCGGCCGGCGGGTGACCGCCGAGGTCAACCCCTGGGCGATCTTCCTGGGGTCGGACTGGAGCGAGATCGAGCGGCTGGGCTCCTACGCCCTCTCCTACTGGATCCCGGAAAAGAACTCGCCGGCCCTGTGGGAGGGTCTGCGCGACGGCACCATCGACATCGTCGCCACCGACCACGCGCCGCACACGCGCGAGGAGAAGGAGATCGGCTGGGAGGACGGCTGGAAGGCGCACACCGGCACGCCGTCCGCGCAATATTACATGAGCCTGCTCATGGACGCCGCCTCCAAGGGCAAGATCTCGCTGGAGCGCATGGTCGAGGCCACCTCCACCCTGCCGGCGCGCATCTTCGGCGTGCACAACAAGGGCCGCATCGAGGTGGGCTACGACGCCGACCTGGCGCTGGTGGACCTGAACGCCGAGAAGGAGATCCGCGACGAGGACGTGCTCAGCAAAATCGGCTGGAGCCCCTACGCCGGGCGCACGCTCAAGGGCTGGCCGGTACGCACGTTCGTGCGCGGCACCACCGTGTACCGCGACGGCAAGGTAGTGGGAAAGAAGGGCCACGGCCGGCAGGCCAAGGCCACGTACCCCGGGTAGCCGGCTCAGAACGCCTGACGCCGGTCAAGCGATAAACACCCGGCCGCCGTCCACGTTGATCACCTGCCCGGTGATCATGTCGCTGTCGTCGGAGGCGAGAAACGCCACGACTCCGTCGAGGTCGCTCGGAAGGAGGTGGCGCTCGACGCAGCGCTGGCGCAGCATGTGCTCGGAGGGCGTTTCCGGCGCTTCCCGCGCCTGCGAGGTGTCGACGCCGCCCGGAGCGATGGCGTTCACGTTGATGTTGAAGGGGCCGAGGTCCGTGGCCAGGGCTCGGGTGAGGCCGATGACGCCCATCTTGGACGACACGTACTCGTGGCTCAGGGTGCGGCCGTGGAGCGCCACGCCGGAGCTGATGTTGACGATCTTCCCCTTGGGCGAGCGCTTCATGTAGGGCACCACCGCCCGGGCCGCGAGATACGTCCCGGTGAGGTTCACCGCGATGATGCGGTGCCAGTCCGCCACGTCCGCCTCTTCGATGGGCACCCTTGGTGTGTTGCGCACGATGCCGGCGTTGTTCACCAGGATATCGATGCTGCCGAAGTGGTCGAAGGCCTTCCTGGCTCCGTCGAGGGTCTGCTGCTCGGAGGTCACGTCCATTTCGAGCGCCAGGGCCTTGCGGCCCTCCGCCGCCACCAGCCGGGCGGTCCCTTCCACCCCGGCGAAGTTCACGTCGGTGGCGCACACGTGGGCGCCCTCCTCCGCTAGCCGCACCGCATAAGTTCGCCCCAGGCCCGTGGCCGCGCCAGTGACCAGCGCAACCCGATTAAGGAGCCGCATGCCCTTGCTCCGGTTCCCGACCGAACGGGTCCGCTGTCGTACCGGACCGCAGCCCTGTGGCCGCTTCCCGCATGTTGCCGACGACGTGACGCCGTTCCAGGTCCAGCAGGTACTTCTTGATGTCGAGGCCGCCCGCGTACCCCGTCAACCGCCCGTCTCCGCCGATGACCCGATGGCACGGAATGATGATGGGAATCGGGTTGCGCCCATTGGCCGCCCCCACCGCGCGCACCGCTGCCGACTGCCCCAAGGCGCGGGCCTGTTCGCCGTAGGAACGGGTTTCACCGTAGGGGATGTCCTGCAAAGCGCGCCACGCGCGCAACTGAAACGGGGTGCCCGCGGGCGCCACCGGCAGGTGAAAGGCCTTGCGCCGCCCCGCGAAGTACTCGTCGAGTTGGCGCCGCGCCTCCGCCACCACCGTCCCGCCCCGGCGCCAGCCGTCCTCCACCTTGCCGGGATGCCGCCCCCGAGAGAAGCTGATCATCCTGAGCGCGGACTCGTCCGCAACGATCAAGAGTGCGCCGAGAGGACTCTCCATCCAATCGTAGTACATGCTCCCCTCCCTAGTAGTTTGTCCGGTTCGTTCGCACGACAATCCGCGGGATCGCTCGGTCGCCAGCCAGCTAACCTTCCGCCTTCGCGGCCGCCGCCTTGCGCGCCTCCAGTTCCGCCGCCTCGGCGGCGGTCTTGCCCCACATGGGCGGATCCTTGAGGTACTCGTCCTCTTCCGGCGTGTTGGGGCGGCCCAGGACCGCGTTGCGATGGGGGAAGCGGCCGAAGCGCTTGATGGCGGCGTGGTGGCCGACCGCCGAGCGCATGGAGTCCTCGACCCCGAGGCTGCCGTACAGCACCAGCGCGCGTTCCTGGTCGGCCAGTTGCTCGCTGTGCTCGAACGGCAGGTAGATGAAGGTCCTGGGCCAGCGGGAGAGGCCGCGGTCGTAACCCTTTGCCAAGGCGTAGCCGGCCACCTCGCGCGCCTTGGGGTCGGTAGCGAAGGCGCGCGGCGTGCCGCGAAAGATGTTGCGCGGGAACTGGTCCAGGCACAGGATCAAGGTCAGGCAGTCTTCGACGGTCTCCTTGAAGTGGTCGAACTCGCCCGCCGCGGCCCGCTCCTGGACTTCGGTATAGTGGTCGACCAAGTATTGATCGAACTCCGGCGTGGAGCGGAACCAAACCTGGCGCTTGTCCATCTCCGTGCTCAGGTCCAGCGTTTCAAACCAGAAAGTGAGTATTTCTTTCGATAAGGGTTCCACGCGCCCTCCGTGGGTACGGCGGTGGCGAGCGGGCGAAACCGCTGAACGCGTTGTCAGAGGGGCTCCGACGCCGGCACCGTGCCAAATAAATTGGCTGCAAGTCTTGACCAAGACAAACCCAATTGCAACACTGCCGGGAACCCCGTCGTTCGGGGGTAGAATTCCGTGCCCGGGAGGCTGTCACGCTATATTTCGACGACAAGGTCAGGGCCAGCGGCCGCTCGCTGCGAAAGCAGAAGCTCCAAGTGCTCCAGGTGAACATGGGGAAGTACTGCAACCAGTCGTGCTTCCACTGCCACGTGGAGGCCGGGCCCGGCCGCAAGGAGATGATGGACCGGAACACCGTGGACGACGTGCTGCGGTTCCTGGAGAAATCCGACATCCCCACCGTGGACATCACCGGAGGCGCGCCCGAACTGAACCCCCACTTCGACCACCTGGTAGAGTCCTGCAAGGCTCTCGGACGCCACGTCATGGACCGGTGCAACCTCACGGTGTTCTACGAGGAGGGCAAGGAGTACCTGCCCGAGTTCTTCAAGAGCCACCAAGTCGAGGTTGTCTGCTCGCTGCCCTGCTACACCAAGGAGAACGTGGACAGCCAGCGCGGCAACGGCACGTTCGAGTTGAGCGTGCGCGGATTGCAGGAGCTCAACCGCCTGGGCTACGGACAGCCCGATTCAGGGCTTGAGCTCAACCTCGTCTACAACCCCATGGGCAACTACCTGCCGCCGCCCCAGGAGGAACTCGAAGGCGACTACCGGCGCATGCTCGGCGACGATTTCGGCATCGTCTTCAACCACCTCTATTGCCTGACCAACATGCCCATTACCCGCTTCAAGAAGTTCCTCAAGCAGCGGGACCAGTACGACGACTACCTGCAGCTCCTGGAGGACAACTTCAACGCCGAGACGGTGGAGAAGGTGATGTGCCGGGACCTGTTGAGCGTGGGATGGGACGGCGCGGTGTACGACTGCGACTTCAACCAGATGCTCGAGATGCCGCTGGGCCAGGTCAACGGGACCCGGCCCCACATCCGGGATCTCGCCGCGGCCGACTTCGAGGATCAGCCCATCCTCACGGGGAACCACTGCTACGCCTGCACCGCCGGCACCGGCAGCAGTTGCGGCGGCGCGTTGCTTTAAGACGAAACCGTCCGGCGGGCGACCCACCCGTCCATGCGGCTCTCCATCATTATTCCCGTCCTCAACGAGGAGCGGACCATCGCGGCCACCCTCGCGGATCTCGACCGCACGGAGGCCTTCGAGGTCATTGTGGTCGACGGCGGCAGCACGGACCGGACGGCGGAGGTCGTGCGCGCAACCTCCGCGCGGCTCGTGGTCTCGCCCAGAGGCCGGGCCATGCAGATGAACGCGGGCGCGCGCCAGGCCGCCGGCGACGTGCTGCTCTTCCTGCACGCCGACACCAGACTCCCCGCCGGCGCGAGCCGGGACATCCGCGAATGCATGGCGGACGCCCGCTGCGTGGGCGGACGCTTCGACATCCGCCTGGACAGCACACGCCCGCTGCTCCGCCTCGTCGGGCGCATGATCAGCCTGCGCTCCCGGCTGACCCGGGTCGCCACCGGCGACCAGGCCATCTTCGTGCGCCGCGCCGTGTTCGAGCGTCTCGGCGGCTTCCCGGAAATGCCGCTCATGGAGGACGTGGCGTTCTCGCGCGCGCTCAAGAAGGAAGGGAGCATCGCGTGTCTCCGGGCGCGCGTGACAAGCTCGGCGCGCCGCTGGGAGCAGCACGGCCCGGTACGCACCATCCTGCTCATGTGGGCGCTTAAGCTCCTCTATCTCGCCGGCGTGCCGCCGACCCGGTTGAAGCGCCTGTACGGCGACGCGCGCTAGTGGACATGACAATCCGGCAGGCTCCCCGCTCCCGGCGCTTCGGAAGCCGCGAACTTTGACCGTTTCACGGGCTTTGTGCTAGTGTCCTTTGTTTCAGCGAGGGTTGGACATACGGAAATTCACATGGAATCGAGCAGGCAGCAGGAGATCGTCGCAAAGCACAAGGAGTACCTGTTCTCCTGCGTGGCCAACTACTACGAAGAGCCGCTGGTGGTGGACCACGCCAAGGACTCGCTGGTCTACGATGTGGACGGACGCGAGTACCTGGATTTCTTCGGCGGCATCGTCACCATCAGCGTCGGCCACTGCAACGACACGGTGGTGGCGGCCATCGAGGAGCAGGTCCGCAAGGTCCAGCACACCTCCACGCTCTACCCCACCGAGCCCCACGTGCGCCTGGCCGAGAAGCTCGCGGCCATCACGCCCGGGGCGCTCCGGAAGTCCTTCTTCACCAACAGCGGCACCGAGGCCAACGAGACCGCGGTGCTGGTGGCGCAGCTCTATACCCGCTCCCAGGACGTCATCGCCCTGCGCCACGGCTACAGCGGCCGCACCCAGCTTGCCATGAGCCTCACCGGGCACTACACCTGGCGCCTGACCCCCACCGCGAGCCCGAACATCCACCACATCCCCAACGCCTACTGCTACCGCTGCCCGTTCGGGCTCACGTACCCGAGTTGCGACCTCAAGTGCGCCAGGGATCTGGAGGGCGCCATTCAGACGGCCACGTCGGGCAAGGTCGCCGCCTTCATCGCCGAGCCCATCCAGGGAGTCGGGGGTTTCATCACGCCGCCCAGGGAATACTTCCGGGAAGTAGCGGACATCGTGCACAAGTACGGCGGCCTTTTCATCTGCGACGAAGTGCAGACGGGTTGGGGCCGCACCGGCGGCAAGATGTTCGGCATCGAGCAATGGGACGTGGAGCCCGACATCATGACCTTCGCCAAGGGCATGGCCAACGGCGTGCCCATCGGCGGCACCATCACCCGGCCGGAGATCGCCGACAGCGTCAAGGGGCTGTCCCTCTCCACCTTCGGGGGAAATCCGGTGACCTGCGCCGCGGCGCTGGCCACCATCGAGGTGGTCGAGAACCAGGGGCTGGTGGCCAATGCGGCGGAGCGCGGGCATCAGCTCCGGGAGGGCCTGCTGGGCCTCCAGCAGAAGTACCCGCTCATGGGCGACGTCCGCGGCATGGGCCTCATGCAGGCCGTGGAAATGGTGGGTCCGGACAAGACGCCGAGCCCGGAAGCCGTGGCCCGGCTCTTCGAGCTGACCAAGCAAAACGGCCTGCTCGTCGGCAAGGGCGGGCTCATGGGCAACGTCATCCGCGTCACCCCGGCGCTCACCGTCACCAAGGACCAGGTGGACGAGGCGCTGGAGCGGCTCGACCGCTCGCTGGGACAGATGGGACTATAGGACCGGTCGAATGATTCGGCGCAGGATAATCGGAGCCGTGCCCGTCCTGATCGGGATGTCCTTCCTGGTCTTCCTGCTGATGCAGCTCGCGCCCGGAGACCCGGTGACGCTGCTGCTCGGCGAGGACGCGGAGCCCCACGAAATCGAGGAGGTCACGCGCGAGTGGGGGCTCGATCAACCCATCATCGTGCAGTACTGGCAGTTCGTGTCCCAGGCGGTCCAGGGGAACTTCGGCGAGTCCATGCGTTACGGCGAGCCGGTGACGCAACTCGTGGTCGAGCGCCTTCCGGCCACCGTGGAGCTGGCGCTGGCGAGCCTGCTGGTCGCCATCATCATCGCGCTCCCCATCGGGGTCTACTCCGCCATCAAACACAACTCCATGTGGGACCACTCGGGCATGACCGTGGCGCTGATAGGCATATCGCTGCCCAACTTCTGGCTCGGCATCATGCTCATCTTCTTCCTCGGGGGTCAGCTCAACCTGCTGCCGGTGGCGGGCCGGCTCACCTACGGCGTCAACGTGGTGCCGGTGACCAACCTCATGCTCGTGGACGCCCTGATCGCCGGCGACCTCGCGGCCTTCTGGGACGCGCTCAAGCACATCCTGTTGCCCGCCATTACCCTGGGGACGAGCTTCGCCGCCATTATCACGCGCATCTCGCGCTCCAGCGTGCTGGAGGTCATCCGCCAGGACTACATCACCACCGCCCGCGCCAAGGGACTGAGCGAGCGCACGGTGATCTGGAAGCACACGCTCCGGAACGCGCTCATCACCATCATCACCATCCTGGGGCTTCAGCTCGGCGCCCTGCTGAGCGGCTCGGTCATTACCGAAACGGTGTTCTCCTGGCCGGGCATCGGCAGCCTGCTCATCCAGGCCATCACCACCCGGGACTACAAGCTCGCCCAGGGGGTGATCTTCTTCTTCGCCATGGTCTATTTCTTCGTCAACCTGACGGTCGACCTGCTGTACACCTGGGTCGATCCGAGGATACGGCTGTGATCGGCTGGCGGCGCTACGCGAAAGTCATCAGCGGCGGCATCATCGTGCTGCTGCTGTGCATCTGCGGGCTGGGAGCGCCCCTGCTGGCGCCCTACGACCCCCAGGAGCAGAGCCTGGAGCAGCGCCTGCGCCCGCCTTCGCTGGACCTGGCAACCAACCCGCACATCATGGGCACGGACAACCTGGGGCGCGACCTGCTGAGCCGGGTCATCTACGGCTCGCGCATCTCGCTCATGGTGGGAGCCGCCACCGTTTTCCTGGCCGGGATCCTGGGCTGCTTTCTCGGTGCCGTGGCGGGCTACTTCGGGGAACTGATCGACGAAACCATCAACAAGACCACGGAGATATTCCTGGCGTTCCCCTTCCTGCTGCTGGCCATCGCCATCATGGCGTTCCTGGGGCAAGGCCTGGTGAACCTCATCATCGCGCTGGTGCTGAGCCGCTGGGTGCAGTACTGCCGGGTGGTCCGGGGCGAGGTGCTGTCGCTCAAGGAACGCGAGTTCGTGCAGGCGGCGCGGGCGCTGGGCGCCAGCAATCGCTACATCATCCTGCGCCACGTGATCCCCAACACGCTGCCCAGCGTCATGGTCATCGCGACGTTCGCCATGGCCGTGGTCATCATCACCGAGGCGAGTCTGAGCTTCCTGGGGCTGGGCGTGCCGCCGAGCATCCCCACCTGGGGCTCCATGCTGAGCGAAGGCCGCAGCTACATGTACCGCGCCCCCTGGCTCACCATCTTCCCGGGCATCGCCATCTTCGTCACCGTGCTCGGCATCAACCTGCTCGGCGACGGCCTGCGCGACATCATTGATCCCAAGCTGATGCGTACCCGCTGAGACGTTGAGGGGCGTCAGCACCCGTCCCCGATCGTGCTCTCGATGGCCGCAAGGAACGGTTCCGCGAAGGCCGCGAGCTTGGCCGCGCCGACGCCGTTCACCTCTGCGAACTCCTCCTCGGTACGGGGCTTGCGCCGCGCCATGTCGATGAGGGTGCGGTCGGAAAACACGATGTAGGCGGGGACGCCGCGCTCCCGGGCGAGTTGGAGACGCAGCGCCTTGAGGGCTTCCAGCAACGCCGCCTCGGACGCGCTCAGCGGGACGCCGTCGGGTTCCTTCCGGCGCCGGCCTCCGGCCTCCCGAGCGGACGCGTCCGGCCGTGGGCTCACCGTGTCCGGGCGATAGAGGAACGTCTCCTCTCCCTGCAACAGGCCGCGGCCCTTGCCGGTCATGGAGATGCCGCCGTAGCCGCCGATGTCGAGCCGGAGGAAACCCGTGGCCACCATCTGGCGGATGAGCGAGCGCCATTCGTTCTTGCCCCGGTCCGCACCCACTCCGAACGTGGACAACCGGTCGTGGCCGGCGCGTTCGATCTTCTCCGTCGCGGCGCCGCGCAGCACGTCGATCACGTGGGCGGCGCCGAAGCGCTGGCCGGTGCGATACACCGCCGACAGGACCTTTTGCGCGTCTTCGGTGCCGTCGAGCCGGTCCACGGGGTCCACGCAGATGTCGCAGTTGCCGCAGGGCTCGATGCGCTCCCCGAAATACTCCAGCAGCGTCACCCGCCGGCAAGCGGGCGCCTCGCAATAGCCCAGCAACGCGTCAAGCCGCTTGTGCTCCCGCAGCCGTCGCTCCGGGCCCGCGTCCTCCTCCTCGATGAACTGGCGGCGCATGCGGATGTCCGCCAGGCCGTAGAGCATGTGCGCTTCCGCGGGCTCGCCGTCGCGTCCGGCGCGGCCGATCTCCTGGTAGTAGGCCTCGACGCTGCCCGGCAGGTCGGTGTGCAGGACGTAGCGCACGTCCGCCTTGTCGATGCCCATGCCAAAGGCGATGGTGGCCACCATTACCACTCCGCTGTCGGTCATGAAGGCGTTCTGGTGTGCGTCCCGGTCCTCCTTGTCCATGCCCGCGTGATACGGAAGCGCGCGCACGCCGTCCGCCGCCAGCACGGCCGCGGTCTCCTCCGTCTTGCGACGCGAAAGGCAGTAGACGATGCCGCTCTCGCCTCGATGGCGCGCCAGGAAGCTCCGGGTCTGGCGTTTCCACTCGTGCTTCAACTCCACCGCCAACCGGATGTTGGGACGGTCGAAGCCCAGCACGAACGAGTCCACGTCGCCGCCGAACAGGCGCTCGGCGATGTCCTCGCGGGTGATGGCGTCGGCGGTGGCGGTCAGCGCGGCGATGGGGACCTCCGGGAAGAGATGCCGGAGGCGGCACAAGTCTTCGTACTCAGGGCGGAAGGACGGTCCCCACTGCGAGATACAGTGGGCCTCGTCGACGGCGAACAATCGAACAGGCAGCCGGCCCAGGGCCTCCAGCATGCGCTCGGTCATGAGCCGCTCCGGCGCCATGTACAGGAGCCGCGTGTCGCCCGCCACGGCCCGGCGCCATGCGGCGACGTTGGCGGGCCTGGTGTTGGCCGAGTTGATCGTGTCCGCCGCCACCCCGGCGAGGCGCAACGCCGCCACCTGGTCCTGCATGAGGGCGACCAGCGGCGAAACTACGACGGTCAGGCCGCCCAGCGCCAGCGCCGGGACCTGAAAGCACAGCGACTTGCCCGAGCCCGTGGGCATCACGGTGAGCACGTGACGCCCCGCCAGCAGCGCCTCTATGGCGCCCTCCTGGCCGGGACGGAAGCGGTCAAAGCCGAAAGTGTCCCTGAGTATCCGTTGCGCGGCGCTCATCGGTTGTCAAAACAGGGCCACCGCGACGACAGGCGCTTCAGTGAATGAGATTTCCCTTGCGCGCTTCCGTCACCATGTAGTCGCAGACGCGGAAGGCGTTGGCCTGGATGGTGAGGGTGGGGTTGAGACCGGCGCCGGTAACGAACACGCTGGCGTCGACGATGAAGAGGTTGGGCACGTCGTGGGAGCGGCACCACTTGTCCACCACCGACGACTCGGGGTCGTTGCCCATGCGGCAGGAACCCATCTGGTGGTTGTGGAGCTTGCGGGTCTCGGGCTTGGGCACGATGATGCGGGCCGCCCCCGCGGCCTCGTAGATCTCCCGTGAACGCTCGCCCAGGTAGGTGGCCAACCGCACGTCGTTCTCGTGGCTGGTGTAGGTGATGCGAGCCACCGGCAGGCCGTAGCAGTCCGTCACCTCGGGGTCCAGATCCACGGCGTTGCTCTCCACCGGAAGGCTCTCGCCGGTGCAGTGGCTGTGCAGGTAGTGCCGCCAGGTCTCGCGCATGGAGTCCTTGTGCTCCTTGCCCCAGCGCTTGCCGTGGATGGGCCTCAGCGCCAGCTCGATGGGGTCGCCGCCGTGGGCCCGGGGGTGCATGAAGCCGCCGCGGATGAATCCCCGCCTGGCGTCGGTCTTGTAGAAGTCCTGGAGCACCCGAGTGCTGGAGGTCCCCTTGTGCCCGTCCAGCGGCTCGGGAAACGTCACCACCAGGGTCACCCCCGGGGAGTGGAACATGAGGTTCCTGCCCACCAGGCCGCTGCGGTTACCCAGCCCCTGGGGAAACCGCGCGGACTCGGACAAGAGCAGCAGCCGCGCCGTCTCCACGCCGCCCGCGGCCATCACCACCAGGCGGGCCGGCTGGTGCTCCTCTTCGCCCTCCGCGTTGAAGTAGGTCACCCCGGAGGCCCTTCCCTCCCGGTCCACGGTGATCTCCCGCGACAGGCAGAGGGGCCGGATCTCCAGGCGCCCGGTGGCCAGCGCCTTGGGCAGCAGCGACTCCAGGGTGCTCGATTTCGCCCCCACCGGACAGCCGTAGGACGAGCACATCCCCTTGCCGATGCAGCCCGGACGGCCGTCATAATCGCCGGTGAGGATGGCCAGCGGAGTGGGAAAGGGGTGCAGGCCGAGCTCGCGGGCGCCCTTCTCCAGGGCGGCTCCGGGGCTGTTGCGCGCCGCCGGCCCCACCGGGTAGTCGCGGTTGCGCGGCGGGTCGAAGGGATTGGACCAGCCCTTGCCCGACACGCCGACGGTCCATTCCGCCTTCTCGTAGAAGGGCTCCATGTCGTCGTAGGAGATGGGCCAGTCCTCGATGGTGGTGCCCGCCACCGGGCCGTCCTCGGATTTCACGCGGAAGTCCGACTCGTGGAAGCGCCAGGATAGCCCGCTGTAGTGGATGGTGCCGCCGCCCACGCACATGGCGTTGGAGAAGGTCTGGGTCTTGGTGGAGAGGACCTCGGAGGGGCTGTCGGCGTTGGGCCGCCAGGTGCGCGGCTCCAGCTCCACCGTAGGCCAGAAGAAGTTGCGCCGCTTGTACATGAGCTCGTCGCCCAAGGCGAAATCCTCGCGCTTGTACCAGGGGCCGCGCTCCAGCACGCATACGGTCATGCCCGCCTCGGTCAGTTCCTTGGCCGCCACCAGTCCCGAGGCTCCGCCTCCCACGATGCAGACGTCCACCGTCTCGTGCTGTGCCATCTGTTTCCTCCGCTTGAATGCCCCTGGCCCCGAATCTTCGTCACCGCTCCGTCACAGGGGCCGCATGTCAGGACGAGCGATCCTTCTTCTCCTGAGCGAACTCGTCCGGCTCGTTGGCGTCGTACCAGCCGTAGGGTTTCTCGTTGCCGTGCGGGAAGCTCGGACCGGGATAGTCCAGAACCTGCCAGCCGACCCGGTCCTTGTTGCCGCCGTGCCGCGGGTGGCCGTAGAAGCCCTCCATGGTGTGGGTCAGCAGCAGCGTGAAGAACGGGTCCTTGCGCTCGTCCAGCACTGTCAGGACCTGGTCCTGCCCTTCGTCGTCCAGGCTGCGGAAGTCCTTGCCCGACGCCAACTCCGCAGCCACGCGGTCCAGCTCCAGCACCCCGTCGCGATAGGCCCGGAGGTGCCGGCTGCCCGTGCCGTGGAGCTTGAACAACGTCGCCTGCTGCTCCTCGGTGCGCCCGCCCATGCCCCCGAGGATGAAGTTGGCGTACTCCTTCTTCTCCCGCGGACTGATGTCCGTGTCCACCTCGTCCGCGGCCAGCAAACCCTCGATGTAGTCGATGACCCCGGCCTCGCGCGCGCCGGCGCCGTCGTCCGACGGGACGATGCGCGCGGCCGCCGCCTCGATGGTGGCACGCTCGTGGTCCGAAAGCACCGTATCTGAACCCGTTCCGCTCATGCTGAACCTGCTTCCGTGTTGGACTCGCCCCGCGGGCGGTTCCCCGGCCATTGGGATGCGTCAGCATACAACAGAGGAAGGCCGGTGAGAAGTTGCGTGGGCGACATCCCAACGTCCCGCCGGAACCCATTGACATTGATTGCGACATCAGTTGATGTTAGCTTTGAGCCTTGGTTCAGTTTGCTTGGGAGCATCGATATGAGAACGACCCTGAACATAGACGACGAACTGCTGGCGCGGGCACGTGAGCTTACCAACATCACCACCAAACCAGCGCTGATCCGGGAAGCCCTTCGAGCCCTCGTGGAGCGGGAAAGCGCGCGACGGCTCGCCAAACTCGGCGGCAGTCAGCCTGACTTGCAACCGGTTCCACGGCGGCGCCCCGCCGACGACGCTCCGTCCAGCCCATGATCCTGATCGATACCTCGGTATGGATCGAGCACCTGCGCACCGGAGACCGGGAATTGACGCACCTGCTGGAAACCGATCAAGCGCTTGTCCATCCTTTTGTCATCGGCGAGTTGGCGTGCGGCAATCTTGCCCGACGCCAAGAGATCCTGGCGATGTTGCAGGACCTGCCCACCCTCCCCGCCGCGGAAGATTCCGAAGTGCTTTATTTCATTGGACGAAACCAGTTGATGGGACGGGGCATCGGGTACATTGACATGCATCTGCTGGCAGCCGCGGCCCTGGCTCCCCCAGCGCGACTGTGGACACGAGACAAACGTCTGGGAGCCGCAGCCGACAGGCTTGGCCTGGCTCACCGATGAACTACGGCATCCCGACGACAAGGGCTTCTTCCATCTTGACGAGAACGAGCGCTTTGACGTTACCGCTGTTGGGCCAATAGTCGCGCCGCGTTCTCCCGCGTGACCCAAGCGACGTCCTCGGCACGTTCCAGAAACGGCCGGACATCCGCCGCCACCCGATCCCACGCCAAGGCGTCGAGCCGGCCAAGGATCGTGGTCCGCCAGTTGTCGGCATGTAGGGTATCGCCCTCCCAGCCGGTCTGCCGCAAGGCCGTGTTGAGCAACGTCAGGTTCGGCGCGGGCCAGCCCGGATCGCCGAGGTACCAGATCAGGTCGTACAGGTCCCGTCCCTTGGTGTAGGGACGCTGCAGGAGGGCGTGCAGCTTGCCGGCGAGAAGCGACGCGCGGTCGTGATGCTGAAGGCGCAGGGTTACGTGGCGGCGCACCAAGCGGGTCTCCAGAACGGCGCCCGCCGGTGGCCGGGTATCGATCTCGATCCTGATGGCGAGGCTCTCCTCGCGACGGGGGGAGAGGCCCGCTTCGTACGATAAGCCCGGGAAACGCACGAACGCGCTGTGAACCGGATTCCGGTCCCGCACCGCGAGGCCGACGGCATATCCCTCGCGGGAGAGTTGCGCACGAATGGCCGCCAGCCACCCGCGCAGATCGTAGACGGCGGGATCGCCTTCCAACGTCAGGTCGAGGTCTTCCGAGTACCGCGGCAGGTTGAAGAGGAAGCGCAGGCAGGTGCCGCCCTGAAACGCCAGCGGCACCATCGCCCTCTCGCGTTGGAGTATCCCCAGAATGCGTGCCTGGAGGTATTCCCGAGCGATGTTGCGGCCCTGCCGCGGATCGGCCGCTCGCACCAAATCGATCAAGTGAACCTTCACAGCGCCTCGTAGGAAAGGTTGGGATCTTCGGCCAACGCGCGCACGTGTCGCGCCGCCCGCAACAGTTTGGGCTTGCCCGCGGCCCGCGCCAGCCGATCCAGTTCGTCCAGGTCTAGAGCCTCGAAGTCCAACCGCAACTCGGCGATGCAGGCCGGTTCGTCGCCGCCGGGGCACAAGTGGACGACATCGAGCAGGGCCTTCTCGGGCAGTGCCACGAACGCCGTCTGTCCAGGGTCCAGGTCGATCTGCCGGTAACCGTAGAGCAGATCGTTCTTGACGTAGCGGAACGAGAAGCGGCCCAGCGGAGTCTGGCGCAGGTGCGGCCTCGCGACCGCCACGCTGGTGACCTCCGGAACGTATTCGGGAATGCAATGCCAGTGCTCCAGTGCCGATAGTCCACTCACGTAGGACCCCGGCACGAGGCGGTTGGCGATCAGGAACGGATGGGGCATGCGCTTGCGGTAGGGCGGAGCCAGCGCGTACAGTTCGCGACGAAGTTGATGGATTCGCCCAGCCCGGGTCCACCGGGCGAGTTGATGTCGAATCCTCACGGGGTCGGCGCGCCCGCAAAGCAGCAGCCCGGTCTCGAACACCGGTTCGTCGCCGATCATCTCAAGCAACTCGGAAAATCGCATCGATTCAAACTACCATTTTCGTCAAGTTACAGCAATAATTTTACCCCAGGACTGACGACAGGAATGGCCCTGGGCCATCAGCAACAGTCATGCACATGGACCGCTCCCCCGCGCCCATCCGCCCGGACTACTCCGCTTCCACCGCGCAGTGGTCGCTTGTGATCCACCGGGTCGGCGCCACTTCGGCCGAGGCATGGGTGGGGACCCTGTTCCCCGCCCTGAAGATGCCGGAGCGGGCGCGGGTGCGGCTCTTCCGTGACGAGCGAGAGGTGCGCTCGGCGCTGATTTCAAGGGACGACTGGCGGCGGCCGTTCCGCGGTATGAGGCGGCGCTTCTTCCGGGTCGTAACCTTCAGGCGGCTTGAGGCCGGAAGCGAGTACCGGGTCACGTTCGAGCGGCTCGTTGAAGGGAATGCGTCCGCGGGACCCGTCCGAGGGTGGCAAGAACTGCGCGCGGGCACGTTCCGCACGCTGCCGCGGCGCCTCCCGCTCAAGGGCGAAGGCGCCTTCACCATCGGCCTCGGGAGCTGCTTCTACAACCATCGCGACGGCGGGCGGGCGGCGGCCTCGTACCGGGCGCTCTACGAACGTGGCGCCGGCACCGTCCGCCCGGACATCACCGCGCTTACCGGCGATCAGGTCTACCTGGACATCGGCTTCGATTCGCTCTCGCTGATACCGCGCGAAATACGCGAGCGCATCGCCGACGACTACGCGCTCCACTGGCAAGCACTGGACGGAATCCTCGGCCGGGGCGGCACATGGATGCTGCCGGACGACCACGAGTACTGGAACGACTACCCCTTCGTCGACTCGCCCATCCCCGCCCTTTGGTCGCTCAGGTTGCCGCACGTCCGCGCGCACTGGGAAGCGGCCGCGCGCGACGCCGTTACGAACATCCAGCGCTCGCCCGTAGTGGAGACGCTGGCCATCGGCCAGGATCTCACCCTCTGCTTCGCCGACCTGCGGTCGCACCGCACGGAAGAGGCGTTTCTTCCGGCGGCTCCTTTCGGGAAGCTGCTCGACTGGGCGCGGCGCAGGACGTGTCCAGGGGTGCTCATCCTTCCGCAGCCGCTGATCGTCCGGCAGAGTCGCGCGGAGCGGAACCTGCGTAGCTACCAACAACAATTCGCGGCGTTGCTCGACGCCCTCGGCGCCGTCCCCCACGACGTGGTCGTCCTGAGCGGCGACGTGCACTTCGGACGCATCGCCGGCGTCCCCATCGGCACCCGCGGCGCGCACCTCTTCGAGATCATCTCGTCACCCCTGTCGAACCTCACCGGTCTCAACGGCGTGGCCACGAGCACCGCCACGAGCAGGCCTGAGCGCTTTCCTCCGGCCGGGACAGCCCGCGACCTGGGTTGGCCGACCCGCAAGGTGAACTACTACAAGAACCGAGCGGGACGCGGGCGCTTTTTCGTCCCAATCCGCAAGGGGCGGCTGTTGTCGGATTATCCGAGGAAGCGTACGCGGGAACACTTCATGACGGTGAGCCTGTGCCGCACGGACGGCGGGAGCATCGAATTGACGGCCGATGCCTGGCTGGTGCGCGAGCGAACAGGCGCCGGGAACCTGCCGGCCAGAGGCTTCCGGCGCCCCTTCCGCGCCGTGCTGCGGTAAGAGCGGAGTTCTTGCACAGCCTGGGAGCGGGTATGACGGATTCAGGTTTGGTGTCGGTTACGGCTTGACCACCTTCGCCACCGTGGTCACGAGCGTGGTCACGGCCTTCAGGTAGGCCTCGATCCGGTGGAGTCTCTCCCTTGCCCGATCGAGGGCGCGGAGGCCGCGTTCCAGCTCTTTTCCGTTATCGACGAGTTCCCCGCGGATGGCCATGACGCGCGTGTTCTCGAGCCGGCGGATGGCGAGGCAGACATCCAGCAGCGCCGTGGCCGCCGCCGTGCGCTCGGCCTCGGGAAGATCGTTTACCGCGGCAAGCCATTCGGCGGACATCATGTCCTTCCGCGCCCGGCGCAACTCGGACAGAGTCTTCCCGCGGATTTCTCCCGGCGTCATCGGGCCGCCCTCCCCGCTTGGGCGCCGAGGCGTGACACAATCTCCACGAACCCCTCGACGGTAGTGGCCAATTCGGCTTCCTGACCGGCGTCCAGGCGCCCCTCGACGGCGGCCACGTACGCCTGCCTCAGTGCGCGGACGGCCTGCTCCGCGGCCAACGCCGCTTCCACGTCAACGGGCTCCCGCAGGCTCTTCAGCCGCCGTGCCGGCCACGTCTTGGGCAGCCGCTTGGCGCTCACGTAGGGCGCCACCACCTCGTCGTTGTGAAACGCCGCCGACAGGATCTCCCGATCCGCGCGCACCTGCCGTGCCAGCGCCGTCACCAGGGCCTCCTGCAAAGCCAGCTCGCGTTCGATGGCCGGGCCGCGCGCCTCCAATTCGCGCCGCAAGGCCGCGGACCTGAACGAGGCTACCGTCATCACAACGGCGGGCTCCACCAAACCGCTTACCGAAACGTCCCCCATGCGCACCTTCTTGAGGCTCGGTGAGAGCTTTCCGAGTTCCGCCATCAACCGCTTCGCGGCGGTGCCGCTCGCCTTCGGCCCACCAGACTCCAGCAGCGCCCGCAGGGCGACGAAGTACGACCTCAACAACTCGTTGTGGCGCTTGGCGGCTTTGTAGTCCGTCATACGTTCCGCCATGACCGCGTCGAACTGTTGCAGCGCCTCCCGCCGCTGTTCCTCCGGCAGGCCATCCCGCGCTTCCACCAGCGCACGTGAATCCACCGCCATCGCGGTCTCCAACGCCCGGTCCAGCAAGGGCGGCGCCTTGGCGGCGTACGCGATGCCCGCCTTGACAACGGTGTCGAGCCGGGCCGTGTCGGCCGACGCAGTACAGCCGCCGGCCGCGAGCGCCAGGACCCACAGCCACAGCAAGCGGCTGCGGAGGGAGTCGTTGCGGAGGGTGGGTGAGCCCTTGATCCTCATGATGGGCCTCCTGACAACTCGGGACGCTGGAACGGTGAAACGGTTCGAGGACCGCACAACAGGCGGTCGCGGTTTTCTAAAACGAACGATCCATGTGTTGCACAGAACGGCCGGAATGTCTAAGGGTGACGGATGGCCGGGACACCGGGGAACATGGAGCCGGAAGCGCCGGAAGCGCGACACTCGGACAGCAATGCCCACGGCCCCACGATCGGAGCCTCGGCCGTGGTGCGCGAGTCCCTTGCGGCGCTCTTGAGACATTTCGTGCCGTTTCTGCTCCTGGCGTCGGTGGTCGGCTGGGCGGTGGGAACGGTGTTGTTTCTCACCGGGCTGGCGCCGTTTCTCGTCGTCTCGCGGACGCCGGAGTTCGCCGCCCTGTACTACCGACAGATCGCTTCCGTCGTCTTTCACGCTTTCTCGCAGGTTTCCGTGGAAGCCGTGATCGCGCTGGTGGTGTGGGCGGAACTGAACGGGCGCCGTATGACGTTGAGAGGTTCCGTGATCTCGGCCGCAAGGGCGATTCCAGGCGTTCTGGGTTGGCCGTTCTACGTGTTTGTCTCAAGGGTGTCCGCGGTCGCCATCCTGCGTGCCCTCCTCTATCTGCCGCAGCACGCTGCGGCTGTCGTCGTCCTCACCTCGGAGTTCGAACCGTCCACGAAGGGAATGCTCCTGGTCCTGACCACCGCGGGCGGTGCACTCAATGGTCTCGTCGACAGCCGGCTGCTCATGTTGATCCCGGTAGCGGCCATCGAGCGCACCGGTGTTCTCGACAGCTTCAGGCGGTGCTGGCAGTTGAGCTCGCGTCATTGGATTCGCGTACTCGCCATTATCGTTTTCGTGGCGTGCGGCGTGGCAGCACTGAAGTACACATCGAGCACTCTGCTCAAGTCCGTGGCCGGCTACCTCCGAGAGAACGACCTTGCCGTGTTGTTGTCGGTGGCGCTCCTTGCTGTAAACGCACCCATCAGAGCCTACTGGGCCATCGTTGCCACCGTCTGCTATCGGCATATTCGCGTGGCCAACGGCGATATTGCTCCTGGAGCGGCCACAGGTCACCCGACATGAACACGGAGAACGCCGGTCTGGACTGGTCCGTCGCATGCCGGCGCCTCCGTCGGCCGACTCGGCTTCGGCGTCGCGCCCGCGGTCATTGACCGTGCGTCCGCACTTGCTGTAGTCTCGACTCAGCGAAAACCGAACGGCGGACAAGGCGCGCGGGACACCGCGATCCGCCGCGACAGGGAGGAACGACCATGAAAGACGGCCTGCGTTTCGTCGACAGCGACATGCACATTCAGGAGCCGGGAAACCTGCTGGAGAAGTACCTGGATCCCGAGTTCAAGCACCGCGTGACCTGGGCGGTCGACGCCAATGGGAAGATCAGCCGGCGCACCTGGACCATCGACGGGCTTGCCACGGGCGCGGACTCCGAGTTGCAGCAGCACCGCAAGAGGGCCGCTTCCTCCAAGGCCGCGGGACCGATGATCGGCGCCGCCACCGGCGTGTTGTCGGCCTCCCGCCTCGCGGACACCGGACGCATGGACTTCGCCATCGAGCGCGGCTACGACGAGGAAGCCCAGATCATGGGCATGGAGATGGAAGGTATCGACATCGCCGTGCTCTTTCCCACGGGTGGACTGGGTCTTTTGGCACGGGACAACATGGACCCGCATCTCTCGCACGCCCTCAGCCGCGCCTACAACGACTGGATCCACGACTTCTGCCAGCACTGTCCCGAGCGCATGAAGTTCGCCGCCATGCTGCCGCTGCACGACGTGAACCTCGCGTGCCGGGAACTCAAGCGGGCGGTGCAGGAGCTCGGCGCGGTGGCCTCGTTCATCCGGCCCAACATGGTCAACGGGCACTTCTGGCACTCCAACTACTGGGAACCGCTCTACAGCCTGCACGAGGAGTTGAACGTGTCCTGGTGCTTCCATGAAGGCACGGGTGCGTGGAACTCCCACATGAACGCGCTGTACGGCGAGAACCGCTTCTATCGCCACGTGGCCAGCCACTGGATCGAGATGCAGCAGGCGCTCATCGCCATGATCATCGGCGGCGTCTTCGAGTTCCATCCCAACCTCCGAGTGGGCTACCTGGAAGCGCAGAACTCCTGGGTGCCCGGCATCCTGACGCGCATCGAGTGGGACTACGCCAACTATCACACCTCCCACGCCCCTTATCTGTCGCTGACGCCCAGGGAATACTTCCAGCGCAACTGCTGGGCCGCGGTGGAAGGCAGCGAGCCCGAGATCGCCGGCACCGCCGAGCTCATCGGCGCAGACCGGATGTGCATCTCCACCGACTACCCGCACTTCGACTCGAACTTCCCCAACGTCTCCACGAACCTGCTCAACAACGTGTCGCGGGAAATCGCCGCCGCCATCTTCATGGGCGGCGCCAGCCTGTACAACTTCAACGAGGAAGACTTCCAGAAGGCCCACGCGGCCGCCGAAACGAACCGGACGCGGCAGACGGCGGTGGGGGAAGCCTAGCGGATTGCGGCCAAGACCTCGTGCGGGAGGAGGGGGTGAAGGCGCACATGCCTTCACCCCCTTCGTGTATCGTCCGGTTTCACTTCGGCATCGGCCCCACCAGCAGCGCGGCGTCGAGGCGGCGGCCGAAGAGGTTGATGCGCCAGTCGAGATGGGGGCCGGTGGAGCGGCCGGTGGAGCCGACCTCGGCGATGGGCTGTCCCTGCTTCACGCGCTGGCCCTTCTTGACCAGGATGCGCGAGAGGTGGAGGAAGGCGGACGAGAGTCCGTGGCCGTGGTCGACGATCATGGTGCCGCCGGAGAAGTACATGTCGCGATGCACCAGGGTGACCACGCCGGCGGCGGGCGCCACCACCCTGGTGCCCTTGGGCGCGGCGATGTCGATACCGTAGTGGGGGCGCCGGGGCTCGCCGTTGAGGATGCGCTGGGAGCCGTAGACGCCGCTGATGCGGCCCTTGACCGGCCATCGGAAACCGCCCAGGAAATCGGTGCGCGGGTCGTCGACGGTACGCGCGCGCTTTACCAAGGCGACCTCCTTGCGGATGCGCACGAGATCCTTCTTGCTGGGCGTGACCTTGCTGGGCGGCAGGCCGTCGATGCGCTGGATGCGGTACTTGCGCGGCTTCACCGCCAGGCCGTAGCGCTCGCGTTTGCCGTCCGGGAACACCACCGACAGCACGGCCTTTGCCGGCGCGTCGCGGCCGAAGCCGATGAGGAACCAGCCCTCCCTGGAGACGCGCACCGGCTCGCCCTCGAACTCCACCTTGGAGCCCGGCGGCACGCGTCCGCGCACCAAGCCGCCCTGGATCCGCGGGCCGTCAAGCTGGATGCCCGGCTCGGCGGACCCCGAGGCCGCGGGCGGCCACAATGCCACGGCCAGCCACAAGCCGACGACCGCCCACGCTACGGCGAACCCTTTCCTTGATCGGACTGTTTTCATGGCACGCATCCACGTTCTCCGGTTGAGCAAGGCCCAGCCAACGCCGCATTCGCGAACCGCCGAGCAACCGCGTATTCTCCCCTCCCTATAGTGCCGGCAGGTTCGTAGCTCCACCACATATGGGGGATAGCGGATCGGGTGTCAACCAACTGCGTCGACTTGACATGGACGCCGTGCGGTGCTGCGATAATATTGGGACATGCCCAGTGGGCCAAGGGGCCCGAAGCCAAGAGAGAGGCCCGATGACACAGTCCGGCGACGGTTCCAGCGGCGGCGCCACCCGCCGCGACACGCTCGCGCTGCTCCTCATGGGCGCGGGCCTAGCCCTGAGCTATGGCCTGCTGGCCGCCGAGGGCTTCCTGTTCCTCCTGCCCCGGCGCCTCGAACCTCGGGTCCGCTGGCTCTTCGCGGGACGGCTGGACGAGTACCCTGAAGGCGCGGTGCGCGGGTTCACGGGGCTCGACGGCACGGAAATCCTCATCAAGCGCAAACCCGAAGGCGTCGAAGCGTTCAGCTCGGTGTGTCCGCACCTGGGATGCCGCGTCCACTGGGTGCCGGACCGGAAAGAGTTCTTCTGTCCCTGCCACAACGGCGTGTTCGACGGCGACGGCGTGGCGGTGTCCGGACCGCCCGCGGACGCGGGACAAAGCCTCGCGCGCGTGCCGCTTAGGGTCGACGACGCCGGCGAGGTCGTCTACATCGGCGTCAGGGACACGGGCAAGGCGTAGGGACGGCCATGGGCAAGCCATCCGTGGGCGACCGCCTCCAGGCCATGTTCCCGTTCGACTGGGAACTGCTGAGGCACGCGGGCGCCGAGCCCATCCCCCACCACCTCAAGAAATGGTGGTTCTGCCTCGGCGGCACGGTCCTCTACCTCTTCGTCGTGCAGGTGGTCACCGGCATCGCCCTGACCTTCTACTACGTGCCCTCGCCCGAGGAGGCCTACGCCAGCGTGGCCGCCATCACCCACGAGATCCGCTTCGGCTGGTTCATCCGCTCGCTCCACAAGTGGGCCGCCAACCTCATGATCATCGCGGTGATCCTGCACATGCTGCGGGTCTTCTTCACCGGCGCTTACCGCCATCCGCGGCAGCTCAACTGGTGCGTGGGCTTCCTGCTGTTGATGGCGACCCTCGCCTTCGGATTCACGGGCTACTCGCTGGTCTTCGAGCAACTGAGCTTCTGGGGCGCCACCGTGGCCGCGAACCTGGCCGAGGCGGTGCCGCTCGCCGGCCCGTGGATGGCCTGGTTCCTGCGCGGCGGCCCGGAGGTCGGCGGCGCCACGCTGACGCGCTTCTACGTCCTCCATATCGGCCTGCTGCCCACGGTCACCTTCGTACTGCTGGCGCTGCATATCCTGTTGATCCGGCTCCAGGGCGTGACGGAGCTGGAGACGACGGACCAGACCGCCAAGGCGGAGGAACGCCACTTCCCGTTCTGGCCGGACCACGCCACCACCGAGATCCTCATCGGCGTGCTGCTCATGTACCTGCTGACCATCCTGGCACTGGTCTTCCCCGCGGGCCTCGGGCCGCCGGCGGATCCCACCCAGACCCCGGACCACATCAAGCCCGAATGGTTCTTCTACTTCAGTTTCCGCCTGCTCAAGCTGACGTCGCTGCGCGTGAGCGTGGCGCTGACCGTAGCCATGGGGGTCATCGCGTTTTTCTGGCCCTTCATTGAGGAGTGGTGCCGTCGGCGCTGGCGCGTGCCCGACGGCGTCCCCGTGACGCTGGGGACCCTGGCGTTCCTGTTCTTCCTCGTGCTGACCGTATGGGAGTCGTTCGCGAGCTAGTCCGTCGCAACCAGGAGGCGTTCCCGTGAGCCTTGCATTCAAACGCTATCTCATCGCCGGTCTCTCGTTCCTCTTCCTCGCCGCGCTGCTGCTGGTGGCCTGGCAGGAGTCGCGCCGGCACCGGGTGGAAGAAGGCCGGGAGGCCGTGGTCACCGCCGCCAACCAAGCGTGCGTGACCTGCCACAAGGTGGACTCCCCGGCCATGGTCATGCAATGGGAGCAGTCCCGCCACGCCCAGTTCGGCGTGGGCTGCGTGGATTGCCATCGGGCCAACGAAGGCGAAGTCGACGCCTGGATGCACGAGGGGCGGCTGATTTCGGCGCTGGTGACGCCCACGGACTGCGCCCGCTGCCACGTGCGCGAACACCGGGAGTTCGCCCGCAGCCACCATGCGCGCGCCGGCGAGATCCTGGCCAGCCTCGACAACGTGCTGGCCGAGAAGGTGGCGGGCATGCCCGGCAACATCGCCGACGCGGTCAACGGCTGCTGGCAGTGCCACGGCAGCCTCGTCAAGTTCAAGCGGGACGCGGACGGCGCGATCCTGCGCACCGGCAAGGAGAACAAGCCGGTCATCGACCCGGACACCTGGCCCAACAGCGGCATGGGGCGGCTCAATCCCGACGGCTCCAAGGGCTCGTGCCACGCCTGCCACTCACGCCATTCGTTCCAGGCCAAGCTGGCGCGCGCCCCGGAAAACTGCGGCAAGTGCCACATGGGTCCCGACCACCCGCAGATCGAGATCTACAACGAATCGAAGCACGGCATCGCCTTCCACGCCAACCGTGCCCACATGGCGCTGGACAAGGAGGGCGAGTGGGTGCTGGGACGGGACTACGCCGCCGCGCCCACCTGCGCCACCTGCCACATCAGCAGCCACATGACGCCGCAGGGCGTGAAGAGGGGCAACAAGCACGACGTGGGCGAGCGCATAAGCTGGACGCTGCGGCCCGTGATCAGCACCAAGCTGAACCGGGTGATCTTCAAGGACGGTTACCAGGAAGACTATCCGGACACGCGGGCGCTGCCGAAGGTCGGCGACACCGTGGAAACCGTCGAGAAGGTGGTGCGCAACGAGAGGCTGGTGAACCGCACGTTGGAGCGGCGCGTGGCCCGCATCGTGACCTGGGAGCAGCGGCGGGAGAACATGAAGCAGGTCTGCCGCAACTGCCACAACGACACCTACATCGACAACTTCTACCACCAGTTCGACCAACTGGTGGTGCTGTACAACGAAAAGTTCGCCCGGCCGGCGCAGCAGATCATGAACGAGCTCAAGGCCGACGGCGTGCTCAAGGCCAACGCGCCGTTCGCGCACGACGTGCAATGGACCTTCTGGGAGCTGTGGCACCACGAGGGGCGCCGGGCGCGGCACGGCGCCAGCATGATGGGTCCGGACTACACCCACTGGCACGGCATGTACGAGGTCTCGAAGCACTTCTACTTCAAGTTCCTGCCGCACGTCATCAAGGCCGCCGCCACCAAGGGGCCGGAGATGAAGCAGAAGTACGAGCGGCGCGTCCAGGCGTTGCTGGCACGGCCCGAGAACCTGTGGCTCAAAGGCCTCAGTGCGGAGGAGGCGGAGGCGCTCCGAAAAACCTACGAGGAGCGCTACGACCAGTAGGCTTACAGAGCAAACCGCTGTAGATACCGCGCGGGTCCGGACACCTGCCGACTGCCGCGGAATCAGGGCTTGGTGCCCACCGCCGAGTGGAACGGCTGCGAGATGAAGAACTGGTTGCCGGCCGCGACGATGGCCTGACGCCACTCCTCTGCTTCCTCCGGGTCGAGCCGCACGACCATGCGTTCCTGCTGCTGGTGCAGCCGTTCGCCTGACGAGTACGTCGCCCACTGAGGCATCATGACCACACCCTCCAGGCCCGCCCGCTCCATGCGTTCGTACAGGCTCGCGTCCGCGCACCCGCCCTCCACCATGTCGCCGTACCCGGTCTGGGCCTTGAGCTTGAGGTCGGACCGGAGCGGCAGATTCACCCACCACGGCATGTCCAGGGAACGGACCACGACGGCCACCTTGCCGCCGGGCCGGGTCACCCGCACGCACTCGGCGAGCATGGCGTCGGCGTCGCCCTCCTCCATGACCGTGAACGCCAAAGTCGCGTCGAAGCCGTTGTCCGGGAAGGGCAGCGCGTGGCCGTTGGCGTTGTGCAGCTCGATGACGTCGCCGACCCCTTCCACCGCGGCCAGCTTCGCGGCCTCGCGCAACAGGTAGGCATTGATGTCCGCGCCCACGATGGGGTTGCGCTTCCCCGTATGCCGCGCGAGCCAACGCGCCACCGTGCCCGCGCCGCAACCCACCTCCAGCACCCGCTGACCGGGCTCCAGCGCCACCTCGGCCACGGCCCCGCGCACCACTCGGAGATAGCCCTCGGCGCGGGATTCCAGGAAAGCCACCATGCCCAGATGCGCGCCGCCCAAGGTGATGGTCGTGAAACGCTCTGCCAGCACCGCCAGGACCGGCTCCCACTGCGACGCCGCCAGCGCCAGCGGGAAAAGCAGCAGCGGCGGCCCCGAACCCCGGACCGTGTAGGAAACGCCCGCGACCTCGCCCTCCCCCGCCGGGAGACGCACCGCCGAAGCCGGGCTCTCCCCTTCCATGCGCGCGAGAAACTCCAGCATGGCCGGCCTCGCCTCGTCGCTGCGGTCCGCCATGATGTCCGCCCACATGGGGCTGTAGTAGTCGCGCAGCACCGTCAGCGCGGCGCCGGGCAGCTTGTCCATGGCGCCCATCAGCTCCGCCACCTCGTTGCCGCCGTCGCCCGTGACGACCATCATCCGGTCGCAATGGGGACGCACCAGTTCGATCTTCATACCCCGGGGACAGATGAGCGTCAGCGACGCCACCGCCGACGAGTGCCGTTCCAGCAACCCGCTCCAGTCCCCGGGCAGATAGGCCGCCACGTGAGCCTTGTCGATGCCCAGGTGCCGCAGCAACTCGACGACACGTTCCTCCACCGGCTGAGATTCCTGTGCTACCAACGCGTTCCTCCCTTGGGTGATGAGGGGCAGCGTTAGAGGATTTCCCAGCCGGTAGCAAGTCCGTGCCATGGGGTCGCTACGCTCGCGCCAACGGAATCCGGCCGCTGGTCGAATGACCCATCCCCACCCCTGGATTCCCGCTTTCGCGGGAATGACGGTTTCGGGACGTTGGCACGTTGAACCAGCGGCCACCTTGACCCGTTTCCCCATTCACGCCACTATGAGCAGGCGACGCGCGTGAGCGCCGGGCACCACGACCCACGAGACGCGATACAGGTTCAGTCGGGAGACATCATGAGCGACATTCACTTCATCGACACCACGCTGCGGGACGGCAACCAGAGCCTCTGGGCGCTCAACATGAAGACCGCGGCCATGGTGGAGGCGGCGGAGCAGATGGACCAGGCGGGCTTCGAGTCCATGGAGTTCTTCGTCACCAACATGTTCAAGAAGTACGTGCGCGAGCACAAGGAGAACCCGT
>JAPPNE010000147.1 GCA_028818775.1 Deltaproteobacteria bacterium
GGTGCAGCGGCACAGGTTGCCCATCATCCAGTCCTTGATCTCTTCTTCGTTGGGCCGGGGGTTCTGGTCCAGCAGCGCCTTGGCCGCCACCACCTGGCCGGGCGTGCAGATGCCGCACTGGAAGCCGCCGTAGCGGATGAAGCTCTGCTGCACCGGGTGAAGCTCGCCGTCCTGGGCCAGCCCCTCCACCGTGGTGACGTCACGGCCGTCCGCGAACACCGCCAAGGCCAGGCACGAACTCACCATCTCGCCGTCGATAAGCACCGTGCACGCGCCGCACACGCCCACGCTGCACCCTTCCTTGGTTCCCGTGAGGCCCAGGTCGTAGCGGAGCATGTCCACCAGGAGCCGGTTGGTGGGCACCTCCAGCTCGTGCTCCGTCCCGTTGACGCGAAACTTGATCTTCTTGTCCATGAAACTCCCTCTCCGCTCGTGAGGATTGGTCTGTCTGCCGGCTGGCGGGGTCCGTGATGATTCCCTAGCGCCGATTTTATATAGGAAGATTCCCGGTAAAGTGCAACCGGCCCGGAAGCAGGGATGATGGACTGTTCCGGTGGCCGGAAACCGCTCCCACGGCCTACCCCGCCGCCGCCCGGCCGCGCGGCGGAACCGCGTCCACCGGTTTCTCCATGAACTCGCCGATGCGCGCCGCGAGCTCATTCAGCCGCCGGCCACCGCCGCGGTCGAGCAGCACGGACCCGGAGTCCGCGAGCAGCAGACGCACCGATCGGGCGGGAAAGGATTTCTCCCCCGCCGTGGAACCGGCCACGGCGAAGCCGCTGTACACTTGGTCGTCGGCGACCCTCAGGCTGGCGACCTCGTCGAAGTTCAGCGTCAGCCGCCGGCGCATGAACAGGCTGCTGCGGGTCAGGGACACGGTGCGGGCGCGCCGGTCGATGCGGATGGTGCGCTTGAGGGTGAAGAGGAACAGCACCACGCCGAACAGGACCACGTTCATGGCCGGGAAGTACCACAGGTTCCCCACCGTGCTGTCGAGCCCTTGGGCGCGAATGGCCAGGAACACCGGTACCGAGAGCAGCAGCAGGAAACAGGCGATGCCGAGGCACAGCAGCGCCGGAAAGCGTCCGCCGCGCCAGACCAGGTTCAATTCGTGGTCGCCGGAGGGTTCCTGACGGAACCCGAGACGGCTGCCGATGGATTCGAAGTGTCGTGGGTCCCCTGTCATGGGTGCGGGAATCCAGGGGTGGGGTGGGCGCGAACGGGGTGGATTACTCCGGTTTGACCCCGTGCTTGCGCAGTGCCCGGTCGGAGCGGTCGCGGATGTCCCGTTGGTTTCCCTGGGCCTGCGCGCGGATCTTCTCGTTGCAGGCCTCGCAGATGCCGCCGCTCAGAGGGGCGACCTTGGCGCACACCATGCAGCGTTCCTGGGCGCGCTTTTCCTTCTCCATGACGCCGAGCTTATCCGAAATCGCGGGACGATCCAACAAGGATCGCCGGGCCGTTCAAGGTACGAGCCTGATCTGCGCCGGGCTCTCCAGGATCATCTCCAGTCCGTACTTGGGGTCGTCCTTGATGCGGCCGGTCAGCTCCACCTCCTTCCCCTGGAACTGGTTGGGGTGGGCGTCCGCGCGCTCGAAGGCGTCGGCGGCGGACGAGAAGATGACCGCGGTGAACGCGGACCGGGAAGGACCGAAGTCCAGGAACCAAGTGTTGCTCTTGGACGAGTGGCCCACGCGGTACACGCGGCCGCGCACCCGCGCCAACACCCCGGCCAGCTCCTGGAGCCGCTCGATCTCCATGACATCGACCTCGGGGAGATCCCCGCCGGAGGCTGGATTCGTTCCGGTGGAAACGCCGCGAGTCGCGGCGCCGTCCGCCGGATCCTCCAGGCACGGCGCCGATCCGGTCCAGCGCGCGTACACCAGATGCGCCAGGAAGCCGGACAGAAACGCGCCAAGCAGAAGCGCCGCCAACGGAACGGAAAATCGCTGAAAGAAACCTGCCGTCATGTCCGTGAACCCCCTACGGTGAGATTGTGTCTCCGTAGGAGGAATCGGCGGGACCGACACCGCCTTAAGCCATGCGCGAGAATTTCAACCGGGTACGCCCAACCGGCACCCCGATCGGGCATCCCTTCCGAAGGATGGACATCGGCCGCCCTACGGCCGGCACATCTCCAGGACCAGTCTCTCCATGGCGGCCTGGGGCTGGTGGCCGGAGGACTTGAGGCGGGCGTCGGTGTCCTGGAGCAGCCGGAGAAAGGCCTTTAGCTCGGGCAGGGTGAACTTCTCCGCGCGCTGCAACGTCAGGTAGTTGGCGTAGGGGCTCTTGGTGGGAAGACCTTCAGTGTCGGGTGGGACCTGCTTCTGGAACTCCGCGTAGGACATGTGCCGTCGCCAGACCGCGGCCAGCTCGTGGTCGAGGAGCTGGCGCGCGCTCAGAAGGCGGCGCACATGGCCCGCGATGGCCCCGAGCATCATCAGCGGGTACTCGCCGCCGGCCATGAGACGGCGCAGAAAGCTCAGGGCGCGGAGCGCGTCCCGCTGCCCCAGCGCGTCGGTGAGGTCGAACACCCAGCTCTCCGACTGGTCCGCGAAGATCTCCTCGACGTCGGCGGCGACCACCGTATCCGCGTCGCCGGCGTAGAGGATCAGCTTCTCGATTTCCTGGTGGACGATCCAGAGCTCGTTGCCGCACCGCGACAACACCATCTCGCGAGCGTCCGTCTCGATGCGCTTGCGCGCCCTCCGCAGATGCTGATCGAGAAACGCGGCCAGCGACTCCCGGCGGATGCGTCCGCTGCGGTCGCGTTCCACCGACAGGTCGAGGACGCACCCCTCGCGGCTCAACTGCTTGTAGGCGCGCCCGCGCTTGTCCGCCTGGGGGGCCAGCAGCAGCAGGCGCGCGCCGTGGGGCAGGCCGCGTTCGAGGAGCTGCGCGATCCGGTCCGGCTCCTCGGCCTTGGGCCTGGCGGAAGCGGGAGCCGTCTCTTCCCCGGGGTCTCCCCTGCGCTCGGGAGGAGCGAACCAGGGAACCGACTCCGCCACCACCGTGCAGGCCGGGGCGAAGAGCGACGGGGTCATGAGGGCGGCCTCGATGTCACCCCACGAGGAGGCGCGGGCGTCGAACCGGGAGACGGCGAGGCTCGTGCCGGAGCCGGGAGCGAGGTGCTCCAGGATCGCGCGGCTCGCCCCCCGGACACGATACTCGTCTCCGTGAAGCAGCATGATCGCCGGCCCCTTGCCGTCGCGAAGGGCCTGCAGCAGCGCTTCGAGGTCTTGCGCCATCGATCACCACCGCCGGGCGGGCGTCAGCATGTTGCAGGCCGCTAACGCTTCGAAACCCACATCTGGTTCTTCTCGCTCCAGGCGTAGTCCGACTTCCAGACCTTGAGACCGACCGTGAAATCGCCGCCGGAGCGGGAAAGGAAGACCTTCTGGGTCGAATGGGGGATGTCCACCCGCGCCACGGTCATGACCTGTCTGCGCAAGTCCCCCCGGATCAGAACGCGGTCTCCCACCTCCATCGTGGTGCGTTGTCCCTTGGTGCGTTTCACGTTGCGAGGGTACCACCGCCGGACCGGCCGCGCAATTTCGGGACTTTCCGGCCGCCGGAGCCCGTGCCCGGGGCAATGGCTTGACAAAGGGCACGGCGCTTCTCTATGAGAAAGCCCTACAGAACCGGCCCGCGGGACCGGAGCCGGACAGGAGGTCGTCCATGCGTTTCGTGACATACAACTTTCAGAGCAAGGCCCACTTGGGCTTGATGAACGGAGACGATCAGATCATCGATCTCCAGGAGGTCGCCAAACGCTACCTTCCCGGCGACACCGCCGCCTATCTGGGCAGCATGCAGTCGTTCATCGAGGCGGGCGGCAAAGCCGTCAATACCGCCAGGAAGGCCGCCCGCTACGTCGAGGACCTCGATACGAAGGGTATCCGGCGGCTGGCCCAGGCCGGGATCCTGGTGAAGCGCAACCGCATAAGGTTGCTGTCGCCGATCCCCGCGCCGCGGAAGAACGTCATCTGCCTGGGAGTCAACTACCAGGAGCATATCGACGAGGGCGTGCGGGCACGCGGCGTCCAGCTCAACACGCCCGAGGTGCCGGTGTTCTTCACCAAGCCGGCCACCGCGGTCATCGGCGACCAGGGCAAGGTGCTCGCGCATCCCGTCACCAGCAGGATCGACTGGGAAGTGGAGCTGGCCGTGGTGATCGGCCGCAAGGGCCGGAACATCCCCGCCGCCAAGGCCAACGACTACATCTTCGGCTACACCGTGTGCCTGGACATGACCGCCCGGGACCTGCAGCGCCGCCACCTCCAGTGGTGGAAGGGCAAGTCCCTGGACACCTTCTGCCCGCTGGGGCCCAGCATCGTGCACAAGAGCACCATGCCCGATCCCAAGAACGTCCGGCTCCAGTGCCGCGTGAACGGCGAGACCATGCAGGACGGCAACACGCGGGACATGATCTTCGACATCCCCACGACCATCGAGCACCTGTCCGCCGGCCTCACCCTGGAACCCGGCGACATCATCAGCACGGGAACGCCGTCCGGCGTGGGCTTCGCCCGGACTCCACCCATCTTCCTCAATGTCGGCGACAAGGTGGAAGGCGAGGTGGAGGGCATCGGCGTGCTGGAGGTGAAGATCGCGGCCGCGCGCTAGCGGCGCGGCCGGCCGGTTCGCCCCGCCCGGACAGGTGACGTCCCGCTCGGGAAATGCGATAATGTAGCAGCGCGGGGACGTTGCGTCCGGCAAGGTGCCGGAACCGGCCCGCGGGGATTGCCCGGTGGTCATCCAAGTCAACGGCAAGGACAGCGAAGTCGCGGCCGACATCAGCGTCGCACAACTCCTGGAGCACCTGGAGATCCGGCCCGGACGCGTGGTGGTGGAACTCAACGCCGAGGTTGTTTCACGAGAGGCGCACGGCGAGACGCAACTGAAGGAAGGCGACGAGGTGGAGATCGTCCACTTCGTCGGCGGCGGATAGAGTCATGACCCAATCCACAGCCCAAGCCTCAGAAGCGGCGGCGCCCGACCGCTTCAGCCTCGCCGGCAAGGAATACCGCTCGCGGCTGATCGTCGGCACCGGGAAATACAAGGACTTCGAGGAGACCCGCAAGGCCATCGAGACCTCCGGCGCGGAGATCGTCACGGTGGCGGTGCGGCGCGTCAACATCACCGACCCGGACCAGGAAAACCTGCTCGACTACCTCGACCCCAAGAAGTTCACGATCCTGCCCAACACCGCGGGATGCTACACGCCGGAGGAAGCCGTGCGCACCTGCCGCCTGGCGCGCGCGGCGGGGGTCGGCGACATGGTCAAGCTCGAGGTCATCGGCGACGACAAGACCCTGTTCCCGGACACGCCCGGCACCCTGGAGGCCGCGCGCCTGCTCATCGAGGACGGTTTCACCGTGCTGCCGTACATCAGCGACGACGTGGTCACCGCCAAGAAGCTCGAGGACATGGGCTGCGCCGCGGTCATGCCCCTGGCGGCGCCCATTGGATCGGGCCTGGGCATCCGGAACCCGTACAACATCCGCATCATCCAGGAGCACGTGTCCATCCCGGTCATCGTCGACGCCGGCGTGGGCACCGCCTCCGACGCCGCCATCGTCATGGAGATGGGGTGCGACGGCGTGCTCATGAACACCGCCATCGCCGGCGCCAAGGACCCCGTGCTCATGGCCGACGCCATGAAGCAGGCCGTGGAGGCCGGCCGCAAGGCCTTCCTGGCCGGGCGCATCCCCAAGAAGCTCTACGCCACCGCCTCCAGTCCCATCGAGGGACTGCTCACCTGACCCTTGCGCACCATCGACTTCGACCTCTACCTCGTCACCGACCGCAAGACGACGGCGGGGCGGGAATTGTTGTGGGTGCTGGAAGAAGCCCTGGAGGGAGGCGTCCGGGCCGTGCAACTGCGGGAGAAGGACCTGGAGGGGCGCGCTCTCCTGGAGCTGACGCGAAAGGCAAAGGCGCTGTGCGACCGCTACGGCGCCGAGCTGTTCGTCAACGACCGCGTCGACGTTGTCTTGGCCGCGGACACCGCCGGCGTGCACTTGGCCGCCAACTCCCTGCCCGTGGCAGTCGCGCGGGAACTGCTCGGCCCGGACCGGAAGATCGGCGTCTCCACCCATTCGGTGGAGGAAACGCGGGCCGCCGCGGACGCCGGCGCCGACCTCATCGTCTTCGGCCCCGTCTACCCCACTCCGTCCAAGCTCGCCTTCGGCGCTCCCCAGGGCCCAGCCGCCCTCAAGGCCGTCACCGACGCCACCTCCGTCCCGGTCTTCGCCATCGGCGGCATCAAGCAACACCACCTCCCCGAGATCAAGGCCCACGGCACCGCCCGCATCGCCCTCATCTCAGCCATCTCCGAAGCCCCCGACCCACGCGCCGCGGCCCGGGACATGCTCGCCGCGCTGCGGGCGTGACCGAATTTGAGTGCCATCGACTGTTTGGTATATGGTACGACCCACAAGGAGGCTCACCATGAGAGACTGGGAAAAGATCGTTCCTGAATACGACCGCCAAGTCTACGAAAAGGCCGGCTACACCGGGAAACAACCCTTCGGACAGAAGCCCGCGCTGCTCATCATCGACGTCATCACGGCCTTCACCGGAACCAGGCCGATGGAGACCCTGGACGCCATCGACGAGTTCCGGTCGAGCTGCGGCAAGGCCGCGTGGCAGGCGCTGCCGCACATCAGGAAACTCCTGGTGGCGTGCCGCAAGAGCAAGGTGCCGGTGGTCTATTCGACCAGCGATCCGGACTTCAAGGCGGTCTTCGGCAACGCCACCAAGCGCGCCGCGGAACCCACCACGGCGAGCGCCAAGGCGGTGGAGTTCCCGCAGATGATCCGTCCGCGCAAGGACGAGTGGGTGGTGCACAAGGCGCGGGCCAGCGCGTTCTTCGGCACCCACCTCATCACCTACCTGACGCGCAAGAACATCGACTCGTTGATCGTCACCGGCGCCTCCACCTCCGGCTGCGTCCGCTCCACGGTCATCGACGGCTATTCCTACGGCTTCCCCGTGTTCGTGGTGGAGGAAGGCACCTTCGACCGCTCGCAGTTCTCGCACCTCGTAAACCTCTACGAGATGAACAGCAAGTACGCCACGGTGGTGACCCGGGCGGAAGCCCTTGCGCACGTCGAGTCGCTGCGAGGCGTGCCGCAACTCCGGGCGGCGCACCGGTAGTCGGCGGCACAGGATGAAGTTGTAGGAGCGGTCGGGCGGAAACCCAGGAGAATTTTCAATGAGAGATCTCGGACTAAAGGACAAAGTGGTTCTCATCACCGGCGGCGCCGGCGTGCTCGGCACCGCCTTCTCGCAGGGCTTCGCCGATCACGGCGCGAAGCTGGCCATCAACGACCTCAGGGAAGAGAAGGCCCTCGAATGCATCGGCAAGCTCACGGGGGAGGTGGACGCGGTTCCCGCATGCTGCGACGTCTCCGACGACGCCGACGTGGCCCGCATGGTGAACGGGGTCGTGGAGCAGCTCGGCCGCATCGACGTGGTGGTCAACGCCGCGGCCGTACAAATCTACCCACCCAAGAGCATCATCGAGATGGAGCCCGGCGAGTGGGATTTCGTGCTGGACATCTGCCTCAAGGCCGCCTACCTCACCACCCGCCACGTGGCGCCCGTGATGAAACGCCAGGGCGGCGGCAAGATCGTCAACATCGCCTCCATCGCCGGACACCGCGGCACCGCCGGCGGCTCCGCCTACAGCGCCGCCAAGGGCGGCGTCGTCATGCTCACCCGGCAGATGGCCGTGGAACTCGGTCTGGACAACATCAACGTCAACTCCGTCAGCCCGGGTTTCACCCCCAACCGCCTTACCAGCATCTACGAGTACGAGGCCATCGCCAAGGGCGCCAGCGAGGGCCCCGAGCCCTCCCACGCCGCCGGCGAGTTCACCCCGCCCGCGCTGGGCCGCAAGGGCGAAATCGAAGACTTCGTCGGCCCCGTGCTCTTCCTCGCCTCCCAATGGGCCGACTACATCACCGGCGCCGACCTGCCGGTGGAGGGAGGGCGGATGGCGGCGCGGTGACGCCGCCATTGGCTTGCCGACATATGCGGCCGACTGCTAGATTGGTAGTCCCCGCCCGCCCAACTCATCGCCACCCTAGCTCAGATGGTAGAGCAACTGATTCGTAATCAGTAGGTCGCCGGTTCGAGTCCGGCGGGTGGCTCCAGTCTTTTCAATGGGTTAGCTAAGCGATGGCTGAACTGACCGACTACCGGGTCTTGACCTTCGATTGCTACGGCACTCTGATCGATTGGGAAACCGGGATCTGGGACGCGCTGCAGCCGCTGATCATGCGGAGCGGCCGTTCGGACGTGACCCGGGAGGCCGGCCTCGTCGCTTTCGCGACACACGAGAGCCGGCATCAGCGCTCGTCACCCGGTCTGCGCTATCCGGAACTGCTCGGGCGCGTGCATCGAAGCATTGCGGATAGTCTCGGCATGGCGACCAACAAGGGGCTCGACGAGGCCTTCGGCGAGTCGGTGCCCCTGTGGCCGGCGTTCCCGGATTCCGCGGATGCCCTCCGCGTGCTCAAGGGGCATTACAAGCTCGTCATCCTCTCGAACGTGCACCGCGAGGGCTTCACGGCCTCCAACCGCAAGCTCGGAGTCGATTTCGATGCGATCTACACCGCGGAGGACATTGGCTCGTACAAACCGGCCGATGCGAACTTCGAGTACCTTCTCGCGCATCTCGATTCGGACCTCGGGATGAGTAAGGCCGACGTTCTACACACCGCCCAAAGCCTGCATCACGACCACAGGCCCGCGCAGCGTTTCGGCCTGGCCAACGCCTGGATCGACCGTCAGCGACTCTCGGAGGGCGGGAGTTGGGGGGCGACGGAAAGAGTCGAAGACATACCGGAACTGGACTTCAAGTTCTTTTCCATGGGCGAGATGGCCCAAGCGGTGTTGGCCGCGGCGGGGTGACGTCAGGAAGACGCCGCGGCACAGGGAAATGCGATAACGTCCGCATGCCGCACCGTCACGCGCACCCGGGTGCCGGCCGGCAGAACATACGTCGAGGGCTGGCTGCTGCGAATGCGCACACCCGAGGGAAGGGCCACCTGGTACAGGTTCTCGGCACCGCGAAACCGCCGGCGCGCCACCACCCCGACTCCGTCCTCCGCGGGTTCCAGCTCCACCTCGTCCGGCCGCACCAGGACGTCGACCCTCGTATCGGCGGGCAGTCCGGGATCGTTGGGGAACTTGCCCAGTTCGGTCTCGATGCCGTCGCACACCACCCCTGGGATGAAGTCCGACCGGCCCACGAACTCGGCGACGAAACGCGTCTCAGGCTGACGGTACAATACCTCGGGTTCGGAAATCTGTTCCAGCACACCGCGGTTCAGGATGCCGATGCGGTCCGCCAGCGTGAACGCCTCTTCCTGGTCGTGGGTCACGATGATGGCGCTGGTGTCCGACTCTCGCAGGATCCGCAGCAGCTCCTCGCGCATCTCGGCCCTCATGTCGGAGTCCAGGTTGCTGAAGGGCTCGTCCAGCAGGAGCACCAGGGGATTGGGCGCCAGCGCCCGGGCCAGCGCCACGCGCTGCTGCTGGCCGCCGGAGATCTCGTGGGGATAGCGGGCGGCCATTTCGTCCATGCCGACCACGGCGAGCACGCGCCGCGCCGTGTCCTCTCGGTCCTTGCGCGACCGGCCCCGCAGGCCGAACATGACGTTCTCCAGCAACGTCAGGTGCGGAAACAGGGCGTAGTCCTGGAAGACCATGCCGATGCGCCGTTGCTCGGGCTCGATCCACATGCCGTCGCCCGAGAGGGGCGCTCCGTGGAGCAGTATCCTGCCGCTGTCGGGCCGGTCGAAACCCGCGATCATGCGCAGGGTCGTGGTCTTGCCCGAGCCGCTGGGACCGAGCAGCGCGAGGATCTCCCGTTCCCCCAAGGTGAAGCTCACGTGGGACACCGCCACCGGGGCGATGCGCGCATGGGTCTTGGAGATATCCTCGAGAGTGATCAGGGACACCGGTGTCCTCACGCTTCAACCACGGCGGCCGACGAGGGGCCCTCGCCGCAGTCGAGCCACCAGCGCTCCAGGTCCCGCAGCGCCCGTTCCGCCATGAACTCCTTCTTGCGCCGGCCCTTTGTCTTGAAGGGAAGACTCGGGAAGAGCCCGAAGTTGACGTTCATTGGCTGAAAGTCGCGGCGCCCGGGATCGGACACGTAGTTGAGCAGGGCGCCCAGCGCCGTGGTGGCGGGCGGTGTCACCGGCTTGCCTCCGGAAACCAGCCGGGCCGCGTTGACACCGGCCAGGAGGCCGGAGGCGGCCGATTCGATGTAGCCCTCGACTCCGGTGATCTGGCCGGCGAAGAAGAGCCGCGGGCCGCCGCGCCACTGCAGGGTCGGCAAGAGGTGCCGCGGCGCGTTGATGTAGGTGTTGCGGTGCAGGCTGCCGTAGCGCACGAACACCGCGTCGGCCAGTCCCGGGATCAGCGAGAACACGCGCTTCTGCTCGGGCCAGGTCATCTTGGTCTGAAAGCCCACGAGGTTGTACAGCGTCCCCTCGCGGTTCTCCTGGCGCAACTGCACCACCGCGTAGGGCCTCTCCCCGGAAGCCGGGTCCACGAGCCCGGTGGGGCGCATGGGCCCGAACGCCAGGGTCTCGCGGCCGCGCCGGGCCATCTCCTCGACCGGGAGACAACCCTCGAAGAAGCGCTCGAAGCTGCGCACCGGCACCTTCTCGGCTTCCACCACGGAGTCCACCAGCCGGTAGTATTCGGCCTGGGTCAGCGGCAGGTTCAGGTAGTCGCCTGGATTCTCGTCGTAGCGGGAGGCGCGAAACGCCACCGACGCGTCCACGGACTCGGCGGTGACCACGGGCGAGATGGCATCGTAGTAGTAGAGATGCTCGGCTCCCAGCAGCTCCCGCAAGCGCTCCGACAGCGCACCCGCGGTCAGCGGCCCGGTGGCGACGATGGTGAGGCCCGGCGGGATGGAGTCGATCTCGCGGCGGATCAGGCGCAGGTCCGGCAGCGACGACACGCGCTCGGAAACGGCCTCCGCGAACCGCACCCGGTCCACCGCCAGGGCGGACCCCGCGGGCACCCGGTGGGCCTCCCCCAGCTCGATCATCAACGAGCCCATGCGGCGCATCTCTTCCTTCAGCAGCCCCGCGCCGGTGGTCAGCGACCGGGAACGGAACGAGTTGCTGCACACCAGCTCCGCGAGATGGGCGGTGGTGTGCGCCTCGGTGCGCCGCGCCGGCCTCATCTCGTACAGGTCCACCGGCACGCCCCGCCGGGCGAGCTGCCACGCCGCCTCGCATCCCGCGAGACCGCCGCCCACGACGTTGACGCGCTCGATATTGCCGCTCACGTGCATATTCATGCTGTCATACGCAAAGGGGCGGCAGACTGGACCTCTGCCGCCCCCACCCCTTCATCCATACCACACGGGCACTTCGAACGTAAGGCGACTCGGGAAACCAACACGTTATCGAGCGCCTCCGGTGTCGCCGATGACGGCCGTGTTCAGCGCGTATCTGTTTCCCGGCAACTGCTTGAGCAAACCTCCCAGCTCCAACTCCAGAAGCACCTCGCAGACCTGCTGGGCCGGAAGGCCAGTGCGGTCCATCACGTCGTCCATCGGCAGCGGCCCGGCTTCAAGGTTCAGTAGGATCGCGCGCGCCGCGCCGCCGAGCGGAGTTCGGGAAACGACACCACCCGACTCGACCGCGACGGCCGGAGCCGCGTCGCGCGCGGGCGCCGCCTGCGCCGCCAGTTGCGGCGCGATCTCCTCGATCACGTCGCTCACGTCCTCCACCAGCTTGGCTCCCTGCCGGATGAGCCGATGGGGGCCGCGGCTGCGGCTGGCGCGCGCCGGGCCGGGCACGGCGAACACCTCCCGGTCCTGCTCCAGGGCCCAGCGCGCCGTGATGAGGGAACCGCTGCGCTCGGTGGCTTCCACCACCACTATGCCGAGGGCGAGGCCGCTGATGAGGCGGTTGCGCGAGGGGAAATGGTGCGACAGCGGGCGCGTGCCCAGAGGATGCTCCGAGAGCACCGCGCCGCTCCCTTCGATGCGGCCGCTGAGATCGCGGTGCTCCGGCGGATAGGGCACGTCCACTCCCGAGCCCAGCACCGCCACGGTCCAGCCGCCTCCGTCGAGCGCGGCCTCGTGGGCGTGCCGGTCGATGCCACGGGCCATGCCGCTGACCACCACGACGCCCGCCGAGGCCAACCCCCGGCACAGCAGCCGGGTCATCTCGCGGCCGTACTCGCTCGGCGCGCGCGTCCCCACGACACCCACCGAGGCGTACCCCGCCACCTCCGGCGAACCCTTGACGTAGAGCACCGGAGGCGGATCGTGTATGGCGCGCAGCCGTTCCGGATAGGCCGGGTCCGTGTACCGCACCAGCCGCACCCCGGAATCGCGCACCCGCCGCATCTCTTCCGCCACGCGGTCCCACGCCGAGAACGCCAGCAGTCCTTCCACCGCCTGCCGGCTCAACCCGGCGATCTCCCGCAGCCCGCCCCCGCCGCCGAAAAACGCGTCCGTGGGATCGGCGAAGGCTTCCGCGATGCGCCGGAACCCGACGCACCCAAGGCCCGGAATCTCGCCGAACGCAAGCCAGGCGAGGTCCCGCCGGCTCTCGTCCGGCGTCCGGCCCGATGCACCCGCCCCGCCGCGCACTAGCTCTCGTCCCTGCCCGCGCGCGCCCGGAACGTCAGGCGCAGGGGCGCGTGCTCGAGGCCCAGCTCCGCGCGCAGCGCCTTCACGAGGTAACGCTGGTAGCCCGCGCCGAAGCCTTGGGGATTGTTCACGAACAGGGTGAAGGTCGGCGGCCGCACGTCGGTCTGCGTGGCGTAGTAGACCTTCACGGGACGCCCGCGGAGCTGCGGCGCGGCATGCCGCTCGGTGAGACGGCGCAGCACCCGGTTGAGCACCGGGGTCTTGATCCACCGGCGCTGCGCCTCGCCCACCCGTATCACCGTGTCCATCAGCCTGTTCATGCCCGACCCTTCCATTGCCGACAAAGATACGATCGGCACGTGGTCGGCAAACGGTAGCCGCCGGTGCAAAAAATTCCGGTATTCGCGCAGGCTCACCTGCTCCGTGTCCAGCAGGTCCCACTTGTTGATGCCCAGGACCATCCCCTTGCCCCGCTGCGAGGCGTAGGACATCACCTGGGCGTCCTGGTCGGTCACGCCTTCGGCGCCGTCCAGGAGGTGGATGACCACGTCCCCGGCGTCCACCGAGCGCAGGGCGCGGCTCACGCTGTAGCGTTCCACCGGATCCACCACCCGCGCCTTGCGCCGGATGCCCGCGGTATCGGTGAGGCGGCAAACCGTTCCGTTCCAGGTGAAGTCGGCCTGAAGCGCGTCTCGGGTGGTGCCGGGCCGCGAATCCACCAGGGAACGGTCGTAGCCCAGCAGCCGGTTCACCAGCGTGGACTTGCCCACGTTGGGGCGGCCCACCACCGCCAGTGCCAGCGGCTCCACCGCCTCGCGGGCGCCCTCCGCTTCCCCGGGCAGCGCGTCCACCACCTCCTGCATCAGGTCCGCGACCCCGAGCCCATGCTCCGCCGAAAGCGGATAAAGCCGTTCCACGCCCAGCCGGTAGAACTCGTAGAGATCGCTCTCGCGCGGCCCGGTGTCCAGCTTGTTGACCGCGTAGAACACCGGCTTGGAGGCCTGCCGCAGCAGCTCCACGGCGGCCGTGTCCGGCGGCATCGGCCCGGTGCGGCCGTCCAGCAGGAACACGATGACGTCGGCCTCGCTCACCGCCGTCATGGTCTGCTGCAGGATGCGCCCCTTGAGCCCCTCGCGCTCGTCCGGCTCCATCCCTCCGGTATCCACCAACACGAAGCGGTGCCGGCGCCACGACACCGCGTTGTAGTTGCGGTCGCGGGTGACCCCCGGCTGATCGTCCACGATGGCCCGCCGCGCCCGGCTCAGGCGGTTGAACAGCGTGGACTTGCCCACGTTGGGCCGCCCCACGATGGCCACCACCGGCAGATTTTCGGATGAGTTCATGATCCGACGAGGAACACGGGTCCGGGCAGCCCGTGCTAGAGCCCGAACGCCGCCAGACTGCGGGGGTCCCGGCTCCATCCGGGCGTGGCCTTGACCGCCAGTTCCAGGTAGACGCGGCAGCCGAGCAACCGCTCCAAGTCCTCCCGCGCGGCGCTGCCGATCTCCTTGAGCGCGGCGCCGCGCTTGCCGATGAGGATCGGCTTGTGGCCGTCCCGCTCGGTGTGGATGGTGGCGGCGATGACCACGAGGGCGCCGTCGTTCTTCTCCTCGAAGCGCTGCACCGAGACCGCCGTGCCGTAGGGGATTTCCTGCCGGGTGCGCAGAAAGACCTTCTCGCGGACGATCTCCGCGGCGATGAAGCGTTCCGTCTGGTCGGTCAGCTCATCCTCCGGGAAATAGCGCGGTCCGGCGGGCAGCCGGTCGAGTATCCCCTCCACCAGAAGCGGCACGTTCTCTCCGGTGCGCGCGCTGATGGGCAGGACCTCCCGCTCCGGCAGCAGTTCCGCCAGACGCGCCATCAACGGCAAGAGCCGCCCCTTGGCCACCGCGTCGATCTTGTTCAGCGCGATCACCGTCGGGTGGCGGCTGCCGCCGAGGATACCGGCGATGTCCTCGTCGTCCCCGCGGATGCCACCGCGGGCGTCCACTACCCAGACGACCGCCTCCACGTCCCCCAGGGAGCGCTTGGCCACGTCCACCATGCGCCGGTTCAAGAGCGAACGGGCGCGATGGATGCCCGGCGTATCCAACAACAACATCTGACCCCGCGGCACCGTCTTGATGCCCATGATCCGGTTGCGCGTGGTCTGCGGCCGGGGCGAGACGATGGCGATCTTCTCCCCCAGAAGCTGATTCAGCAGCGTGGACTTGCCGACGTTGGGCCGCCCCAGGATCGAGACGAATCCCGACCGGTAATCCGCTGAAACCGGTGTGGTGACATGCTCCGTTCGGATGGACTCAGTTGAGGCCATCGCACCATTATGGCACCAGCACCGGCCAGGTCAATCTGCCGGCCAGAAGCGGCCCCGTTTGGTATGGATGGGATATGGTTTAGTGTTCGAAGCCTACCGGCCACGGCTTCGGAGATGCTGTCGATCGCTTGTTGAGACAAAGCAGCAAGCGCGTGCGGCCAGTGTCCGCGATCGGCGGCGAGCGGTGCACGATTCCGCTTCCCGGTTCGGCGCAGCTTCCCCTGAAAATCGCCACGTCGTTTTTACGGAACTGCTCTACCGGTCCTTTGAATCGTTTCTGTTCGCGCAACGCCCGCTCGGCGTGGATCGGCTGGATCCACTCCGTCGCAGGACCACGATAGGTCGTCAGCAGGCGCGCCTCCACGCAGTCCCGGTGGAATTTCCAACAGGCATCGGTGGTGACGCGCTCCAGCCTTACATCAACGAGATCGGTCCGGGCAACCCTGGAAAATCCCGAAACGAGATCATCGACATCTCCGATCAGCAGGTTTCGCATGTCGCCAGGGGGCATCCCATTGGCGTCGAGAAGAGGCAGCAAAACCCGCCTGAGGGCTTGGGGCTGGATCAGGACGTGTATGTCTCGAAAATCGGCAACGTCGATGTGCTCAATCCAGTTCCTCAGACCCTGGGGAAGTGCTCGGCGCCAGATCACGAGTTCCATGTCGAGCCTGTTGATGGCGGCCAGACCTTCCGCCGCGTCGCACGTCGCAATGCCAGCGCCGCATGGGCGGCAACTTGCGCCTATGTTCATCCTGTCCGCCATACCGTCACCTCACCCAGCGCGGCAAGCGCGCGGTCATCCGGCCGTCAGTACACGAAGGACACCGCTCGGGTTGTCGACATTTTGAAGTGTTACCGCCATCTCAATCAGCATCGGCAGTCCACGCGAGAGACCGTTTCGATAGGTGTATGCGGAAACAGTTCCACCTGCTCAACAAACCGACCTACGCCCGCGGCACCGGCGCCGACGACGACGACATCATGGACGACTTCACTGCTCTCGGTGCGGATCATGAAGACTCATCCTGTCGACACTCAACTCCGGTCATAACGGCAGAGCCTTACGACGCCGGCGCCAGCGCCTTCGCCAGCGTCGTCGCGTTGTGCCGTATCATGTCGAGGTAGGTCGCTGCCGGACCGTCCGGGCCGGACAGAGCGCCAGGATAGAGCCTGCCGCCAACCATGGCTCCCGTCTCGTCGGCGATGCGCTTCAGAAGGCGTGGATCGCCAATGTTCTCGACGAATACGGCGCGAATGCCCCGTTCGCGCATAAACCGGACCAAGCGGGCGACATCCTTTGCGGACGCCTCCGACTCGGTGCCGAGCCCCTGCGGCGCGACGAACTCAAGCCCGTATTCGCGACCGAAATACTGGAACGCATCGTGGGAGGTGACGATGGTCCGGCTCCCCGCGGGCAGCTTGGCAACGATCCCACGGATATCTGAATCGAGAGCTTCGATCTCGGCCACATAGGCCTCGCGATTCCGGTGGAACGCACCGGCATTCCGCGGATCGGCCTTGGCGAGCGCCGCAGTGATGTTGTCCACGTAAACCGTTGCATGGCGGAGGCTCTGCCATGCATGGGGGTCGAAAACACCGTGGTGGTGCCCTTCGTGACCGTCGCCCTTGGCGCCTTCGTCGTGGCCGTGCTCCTTCGCGTGCTTGTCGTGATCGTCGCCCTTGGCGTGTTTGTCGCGACCATGCTCCATGGCGTGTTCGTCGTGGCCGGCTTCCTCGAACGCGATCGGCTTGATGCCCTTGGTCGTCACTACCCGGACACCGCGGAAGTCCGAAGCGTCGACCAGACGGTCCAGCCAGCCTTCGAATTGCAGTCCGTTGGCGACAAGAATCTGCGCTTCGCCGACGGCCCGCGCATCAGCCGGGGTCGGCTGATAGACATGGGTGTCCCCGTCGGGGCCAACGAGCGTCGTGACGGCAACGTACTCTCCGCCGATGCGCTTCACCATATCGCCGAGGATCGAGAAGGTGGCGACCACCGGGATCGTTTTGTCGGACTGCGCGATGGCCGGTGCCGCGAGCGACAGGGCGAGGAGGGCGGTGGCGGTTATCAGAAGCGCCCTGCGCGTGAGCATCGGAACTCCCGACATTCTGCTCATGCGATTGGTGTTCATGGAATCAGTCCCCTTTCTTGTTTCAGGCTTCGAGATAACGGAGCGGGAAGGCCCGCCCGGCGAGACTGCCCACCGGCCCGAAGGCCAGCGACAGCGCGTAGGCGAGACCCGCGACAAGGATGATCGCCGGCCCGGATGGCAGGCTGAAGTGATAGGAGAGAAGCATGCCGCTCAGGCTCGAGAGCATCGCAAAAGCAACGGCGGCGGCGATCAGTCCACCGATGCTGACTGCCCAGAATCGCGCGGCGGCCGCGGGAAGGATCATGATACCGACGGCCATCAGCGTGCCGAGCGCGTGAAAGCCGCCCAGGAGGTTCAGCACGACGAGGGCAAGAAACGTGAAGTGCGTCATGGCGCTGAGCCCGCTCACCGAGCGCAGGAACTGCGGATCCGCGCATTCGAGCACGAGCGGTCGAAACAGGGCCGCGAGCGCGAACAACGAAACGCTCGCGATGGAACAGAGAAGGATCAAGGCGTTGTCGTCGAGCGCGAGCACGGTGCCGAAAAGCACGTGCATCAGATCGACATTGTTGCCCCGGGTGGACACGATCAGCACGCCCAACGCCAGCGAGATCAGGTAGAAGGCCGCCAGACTCGCGTCCTCGCGCAGCACCGTGAAACGGGTCACGAAACCCGCAAGCAGCGCCACAACCATGCCTGAGAGCAGCCCGCCAACGGCCATCGCCCCAAGCGAGAGGCCCGCGAAGAGATAGCCGACGGCCACACCCGGAAGGATCGCACAAGCCATCGCGTCGCCCGTAAGGCTCATGCGGCGCAGCATCAGGAATACCCCGACCGGTGTCGCGCCCACCGAGATCGCAATGCAGCCCATCAGCGCGCGCCGCATGAAGCCGAAGTCGGCGAAGGGCTGGACGAGAACCTCCCACATCATGCAACGCTCCTCCCCCAGGCATGCGGGGTGGCGGCGCAGGCCTCGCACAGTTCGCGGGCGCGGCACTGGTTCTCGGCCGTCAGCACCTGCGCGGTGGGTCCATGGGCAACGAGCTCGCGCGCCAGCATCAGCGAGTGCGGAAAGTGAGCCCGCACCGTGTCGAAGTCGTGCAAAACGGCGAGCACCGTGCGGCCCTCGCCGTGCCAGCGCCGCACCACGCCGATGAGATCGGCCGTTGTTCTCGCGTCAACCGCAGTGAAGGGCTCATCCAGCAGGACGAGCCCGGCATTCTGCAACAGAAGCCGCGCGAAGAGCGCGCGCTGTAGCTCGCCGCCCGACAGCGACCCGATGGGCCGCTTCTCGAACCCTTCGAGGCCCACCGCGGAAATCGCTTCGGCGACGCGTGCGTGGTGAATGGCCCGCAAGCCGGCAAAACCGCCGATCTCCCGCCAGAGGCCCATCGCCACGAGGTCGGCGACGGCGATCGGGAAAGACCGGTCGACGTCCGATTGCTGCGGCAGGTAGGCGATTCCGCCCCGCGCGATCCGGCCCAAGGCGATCCGACCTTCGAGCGGGCGGAGTGAGCCGATCACTCCCTTCAGCACCGTGGATTTGCCGGCCCCGTTGGGTCCGACGATGGCCGTCAGGCTGCCCTCGGCGATCTCGACACAGAGGCGGTGCACCGCGGGATGCCGATCGTAGCCGAGGGTCAGGTCCTGAAACTCGAGGGCGCAGGTCATGGCCCCCCCGGCGTGGACGTCGCCCAGAAGAACGCGCCCCAAAGCGCGGCTACGATCAGGGCGGCGCCGACCAGCCGGGGGCCGGCGCCGAGCGGCAGCAGCCGGACTGAAGCGCCGAGCCGCGCCCTCATGACAGCGCCCCCTGAGCGGGGGCGCTCACGTCCACCCGCCGCGACGGTCCATGCGTATACCGGCTCTCCATGAGCACCAGCGACAGCACGACGGCAGCACGCGGCCACCGCCGTGTGAAAGTACGTGTCATGTGCATTTTTCCTCATGCAGGCCTCCCGAACGAGGCCGCGCGGCCATATTCTGGAGCCCCGCGATAGAGTTATTGATATTATTATATCAATAATGAACTCGTCAAGCCCCCACCCGCGGTTTTCGTTGTCACCTCCCCGGTGACGTTGCGCTTGGCCTATCGGGTGCAGGTGCGGGGCGTGAACAGAGCGGAAGCGGGACGGCGGCGTACGGCACGGTCACGCCGAAGGCGACGGTGACCGGCTCGACCTCTCAACGCGCCCGGCGCACGTGCAGGAAGGCGCGCAACGCCAGGTCCAGCAGGAAGACGCCGAGGCCGGCGGCGGCGAGCGCCCACCAGATGCCGCGGACCGATCCGGCGGCGTCGGGGTCGGCGGTGAAGAGACCTTCGATGTCCTCGGCCAGGGTGTTCGCCTGCAGCACCTTGCCGCCCGTCTCCCGGGCCAAGCGCTCCAGCAACTCCTGGTTGGCGTTCATTTCGCGATACTCCTGCGAGAACGGGACGATGAACGGGACGGTGAAGGCAAGGGGAGACGCGGCGGCGGACCCGACGGCAGACGCGGCGGCACCCATCGCCAGGTTGGGAACCAGGGGAGGCACCCCCGGGAGCACGCCGGTGGGGTGCTGGACGGTGAGCAGGTTGATGCCCCGGCTCGGGGTGGCGAAGCGGGTCTGGTAGCGGCCCGGCGCCACCTGCCGGAAGGTCTCCTCCTGCAAGGTCTCGTCGGCGCGGGTTAGGAGTCCCTGAAGCTTTAGGTGGTTCACGGGCCGTCCCGAAGCCGAGAAGAGATCCACCACCGCGCTCATGGCCTCACCCTCGCGCACGAAGTCCGTACGCAGACGATGCTCGGAGACGTTCCGCACCGCCAGCCGGGCCATCTGCGCGGCCCATCTGGAGAACGCGGGCCACTGCACCCAGTGGCGCCCCCAGCGGCCCGAGACGTCCGAGGTGAAGGCGTACACACGTCCCAGCCCGTAGCGCCACGACACCAGCAGCGGGTCCTCGCCGGCGCGCAGGTGGACCTCTGCGCGCGGCTTCACGTGGGTCAGGACGTAGCCCAGGATCTGCGGCAGCGGCTGCCCCGTCAGCCCGCGCATGGGCCCCGAACCCCCCAGCGCCACCGGCGTCACGGTCTTCTCCACCAGCAGGTCCCGCGAGATGAGCAGCGTCTCGGTGGTGAAGATCTGCGGGATGGTGCGCGGGTCCACGGTGGCGTAGCTGCGCCCACGGCCGCCCTGGGCAAGCTGGGTCATGAGCCGCCGGTCGGCGTCGCCGCCGATGGAGACCGTGGAGACCGTGATGCGGTCCCGGGCCATGCGGGTGACCTGCTCCACCAAGTCCGCCTTCTCGGTGAGGCCGTCGGACAGCACCAACACATGCTTGATGGCGGCCTTCTTCTCGGCGAGGGCGCGGCGGCCCTCTACCATGGCCTTGAGCAGGTCCGTGCCGCCGTCGGAGGTGAGCCGGGCGACGTCCTCGGCGATGCTCTCACCGCCGCCGGCCTGCCGGAACGGCACCACCCACTCCCAGTTGGAATCGAACGCGAGGATGCCCACCTCGTCGCTGGGGTTGAGCAGCTCGGCCGACGCCATGGTGGCGGCCTTGGCCAGATCCAGCTTGGTGGTACCGAAGGGGCCGCCGCCCATGCTGCCGGACTTGTCCACCACGAAGAGCAGCGCCACGTGGGGCAACTCCATGCGCACCGGCGGACGCATCTCCACCGGCAGCGTCTGCTCCAGGGGCGTGCGATAGTATCCGCCGGCGCCGTAGCTGCGGGTGCCGCCGAGCACGATGAGGCCGCCGCCGAGATCTCGCACGAAGCGCTCGATGCGCTCCATCTTGACCTGCGAGAGCTGGTAGGCGGGGACGTTGTCCAGCACCAGCAGGTCGAAGCCCGACAGCTCGGGCAGGGTGAGGTTGGCCCGCGCCGGGGTCTTCTCCTCCACCTCGTAACCCTGGACCCGCAGCGCCTCGGCCATGAAGCGCCGGGCCGCGTCCGGGTCGTGGAGGTAGAGGATGCGCGAAGGTCCCTTGACGCTGACGATGCCCTGCAGCAGGTTGTTCTCCGCCAGCACGTCCGCGTCCGCCTCCACCATCAGCTCGTAGGTGTGGGTGCCGCGCCGGTCCACGCTGTCGGTGAAGCTGAGCCAGTTGGCGCCGGGGGCCAGTTCCCGGCGCGTGGAGCGGATCACGCGTCCGTCGCGCAGCAGGGATATGCTGGCGGACGACGCCCCGGCGCTGGTGAGGGCGGCCTTGATCTCGAAGGTCTCGCCGCTGTCCACCACCGAGGGCACCGAGAACTCGGACAGGTAGACCTCGTTCCGGCCCTCCGCGAGGCTTACCGGATACGGCCACACGGCCACTCCGTGGGAACGCAGCATGGGCAGCACCCGCTCCACCGAGCCGCGGTTCTCGTTGGCGTCCGAGATGAGCACGATGCGGCTCTCGCGCCCCTCGCTCAGCTCTCCAAGGGCGCCCTGAATGGCCGCCGCCAGGTCGGTGGCGTCGCGCTCGGGCGGGGGCGGCAGCTCGCTCACCGGGATCTCGTCGGTGGGGAGAAACTCCCACTGGGGGCGCCGCGCGAAGGAGAACAGGCCCAGGCGCACCTTGGGGTTCAACTTCTCCTGGGCGCGCTCCAGCATGTCCGCGGCGCGCGCGCGGGCCTCCTCCCCGACGCTGTGGGAGAGGTCCACGGCCATGACCACGTCCAACTCGGGGTCCTCCGCCAGCATGCGCGGGTTCACCAGGGCCAGCACCAGCACCGCGGCCGCGGGAACCCGCAGCCACAGCGGCAGCAGCGACCGGCGCATGCGGCAGACCAGCACGCACTCCGCCAGGAGCAACGCCAAACCCAGCACCAGCAACACCGGCCAAAGGTCGAAGCGGGCGCCCGGGGCGCTCTCGGCCGCCGCCGGCGCGGCCTCCGCGGGCTCCGCCCGGTACGACGGCCGGATGCGCGACTCCTCCTCGCTGAACAGGTTCACCGCGAACTCGCCGTCCCCGCGCGTCCCGCTGAACTGGTAGAAACCCACCTCCGCGGTGTCGCTGTAGGTGCCGGTGCGTTCCCGGGTGCGCACGGGGAGGGTCTCGCCCGACGGGCTCACGAACACCAGTTGCTCCTCGTCCACGCCCACGTCGGCTACGAACGGCAGGCCCGCGGCCACCTGGCTGGCCGGGAACTCGCGAGACGCGGGCCGGAACCAGGAGAAGGCGTTGCGCACCAGCAACGGGAACGACACACGGAACGGAAGATCCGACCGGGTGAGGTCGAAGGCGAAGACCAGCGCCTTGAGGTCGCCCTTCTCCACCACGTGGATCAAGGGCCCGCCCTCGGACGCCGCCAGGGAAACGCCTCCACCGTCGGCCGCGAGCGCCAGGGCGTCGCGCACCACCAGCCCGTCGAGACGCACGCCCGCCGCCAGCGGGTGCGCGGAATCGGCCGACGCCAACACCGGCCGGGGGGCCACTCCGGCCACGCGCAGCCCCAGCCCTTCCGGCACCGTGCGCATGAGGATGAAGTTGCCGCGCTCAAGGGGCGGCGCCGGCACCCGGTCAAGCATCACCACGTCGTAGGCGGCCACCTGCTCGGTGACCCGGTCCTCCGGGATGCGGTCGATGCGCGCCAGGGTGACGTGGGGGAAATAGCGCAACAGCCGTTCCAGGTACGGGTTGCCGGGCCCCACGTAGAGCACCCGCGTGGGGCGTTCGTCCGGGAAGGACAGATACGCGCGGTTGTCGGTCTGGAGGTCGTCGTCGACGGCCAGCAGGGCGGTGGCGCGCCCGCGCAGGGGACCCGGAACGCCGTAGATCAGCACCTCGCGGGCGGACGGCCCCAGGGACAGCAGCGTGCGGCTCACCACCCGGTCGGCCACGGTGACCACCAGCGGCGCGTGCACCGGCCGCTCGGTGAAGTTCTGCACCAGCACCATGGCCTCGTACTCGTCGGCCTCGCCGGGCACCCGGCGAAACTGGAAACCCAGGATGCCGACGTTGTCCGCGCCGCCCTCCACCTGCACCAGCTCCAGGTAGGATGCGGCCCACGGCAACTCCTCGATGCCCTTGAAGGCGCCGTCGGTGAGCACCACCACCCGGTGCGGCCCCTGGCGCTTGAGGAACGTGTGCGCCAGCAGCACCGCCTCCTTCACCGGCGCCTCGGCGTCGGTGGCGGACAGGTCCCGCGCGGTGCGCCGGAGCCGGGCGCGGTCCCGTGTGAAGGGCTGCACCACCACGGGCTCCGCCGCCGCCCCGATGATCATCATGCGGTCGCCGCCGCCGAGCCCGTCGATGCGCCGGAGCAGTTCTTCCCGGGCGGCGTCGAAGCGCACGCCGGACGCGCCGGCCGCCTTCATGCTGGCGCTCTGGTCCATCACCACCACCCAGTCGCGGGCGCCGGCGCCCACGCCCAGGAGCGCGGGGCCCGCCAGCGCGGTGATGACCGCCAGGGCCGCCAGGAGTTGCAGGATCAACGGCAGGTTGCGGTGCCAGAGCCAGCCCAGGCGGCGGCCCATGGGGCGTTCCCGCAGCACCTTCTCCAGGAGGAACAATGCGGTTACGGGGACACGTGGACCCCTGGGCCGCAGGCTGTTGAGCAGCAGGATGAGCGGCACCGCTCCGAGCAGGATGAAGAAGGCGGTGGGGAAGAGCCAGAGCACGGCGTTATCCGGGTCGTCTGTCCTGGGTCAGGTAGCGCAGGACGAAGTCGTCGAAGGGGACGTCGCTGGTGGTGCGGCGGTAGTCCATGGCCTGGCTCTCGCAGAAACGCCGGGTGCCGTCGAAGTACGCCTCCACCTCCCGGTGGAAGCGTTCGGCCAGGTCGCCGTCGAGGAACACCCGCCGTTCCCGGTCGCTCTCCACGTCCACCAGGGACACGTCGCCGTCTGGATCCAGCCGGTTCTCGCCCTCCCCCAGGACGTGCACCAGAAGGACATCGTGCCGCTTCCGCGCCAGCTCCTCCAGCCCGGCGCGGCAGCCGGCAGCGTCCAGCAGGTCGCTGAACAGCACCACGAGACCGGGCCGCGGATAGATCCGGGTGAAGGTCTTCATGGACGCCTCCAGGTCGGTGCGGCCGGCGGGAGCCAGTTCCTCGAGGAAGTTGAACAGCGACAGGATCTGGCCCCGGGTGCGCGCCGGCGGCAACTGCGCCCCCACGTCCGCGGCAAAGCCCATGGCCCCGACCCGGTCGTGGGTCTTGAGGCCGATGTAGCCCAGGGCCGCGGCCACGTTCTTGGCGAACTCCAGCTTGGCGGGGTCTCCCTGGGCCATGGACAGGCTGGCGTCCAGCAGGAGATAGACCGTGATCTCCTCCTCGGCCGTGAACACCTTGAGCAGCAGCCGCTCCAGGCGCCCGTACACGTTCCAGTCCACGTAGCGCAGGTCGTCGCCTTGGCTGTACTTGCGGAAGTCCGAGAACTCCAGGCTGTAGCCCTTGCGGATGGTCGGGTGCTCGCCCCGGGCCACGCCCCAGCTCAGGCGCTTGGCCACCAGGCGCAGCTTGTCCAGCCGCGCCAGGAAGTCGGGCTCGAGGAAGCGGTGCGCCTCGGAGCGCGCCTCGGCCACCGCCATCAGGCCTGCACCTCCGGCACCCGCGCCAGCACCTCTTCCAGCACCGCCTCCGGCGCGATGCCCGAGGCCTCCGCCGCCAGGTTGAGCAGCAGCCGGTGGCGCAGGCTCGGCATCAGGTCGCGGCGGATGTCCTCGAACGAAACGTTGGGCCGCCCGGAGAGCAACGCCCGCGCCTTGGCCGCCAGGATGACCGCCTGCAGGCCGCGGGGGCTGGCGCCGTACTGCACGTACTTGCGCGCCAGCTCCGTGCTGTGCTCGGTCTCGGAGTGGGTCGCCATCACCAAGCGCACGGCATAGTCGCGCACCGCGGCGGCCAGCGGCACCGCCCGCACCGCCGCGCGCATCTCCAGCACGGACTCCGCCGCCAGCACCTTGGCGAGGGCCCCGGACGGCGCGGCGGTGGTGAGATCGGCGATGCGCGCCATCTCGTCGTACGAGGGGTAACGGACGATGAGCTTGAAAAAGAAGCGGTCCACCTGCGCCTCCGGCAGCGGATAGGTCCCCTCCATCTCGATGGGGTTCTGGGTGGCCAGGACCATGAACGGGCTGGGGATGGCATGAAGCGCGCCGCCCGCGGTGACGCTCTGGTCCTGCATCGCCTCCAGCAGCGCCGACTGGGTCTTGGGCGTGGCCCGGTTGATCTCGTCGGCCAGCACGATGTTGGCGAACACCGGACCGGCCTCGAACACGAACACCTTGCGCCCCGACGCGTCCTCGTTGACCACGTTGGTGCCGGTGATGTCCGCGGGCATGAGGTCCGGGGTGAACTGGATGCGCGAGAAGCTGAGGTCCATGAGTTCCCCCAGCGAGCGCACGATCAGGGTCTTGCCCAGACCCGGCACCCCCTCCAGCAGGCAATGCCCGCCGCACACGAGCGCGATGAAGATGCCCTCGATGAGCTCCTCGTGGCCCACCACGGCCTTGTGCATCTCGCTCTTGACTTCCTCGAACGACCGCTGGGCGTTCAGCATTCGGGTGCGTACGCCCTCGGTCGTGGTTTCCTCGGTGGTTGCTTCCAGTGTCACGTTCGCGTCGCTCCCCGGAACCCGGCGCGCTCACGGCACGGCGCGGGCAGATGGCGATCCGCTTCCACGTCCGTACCCTGCGGCGGCGCGGGCTTCCGACTAAGGTCTCCCGGTCACTCCCAGGGACAGGAAATAGTTCTTGATGGTTTCCTTGAACTCGGCGGGAATCTCCGCGGAGGACAGCTCCGCCTCCACCTGCCGTTGATAGCGCACCACCACAGCCTCCTCCGTCACCGTGCTCTCGCCCGGACGCGCCTCGCCGCGGAAGCCGAACCCACGGCTCGGCCCCTGCCCCAGGAGCCCTTGCAGATGCGTGCGCACGCGCGCCTGGAAGGCGGGGTCGTAGGGTTCCTGCCCGCCCTTGCCGGGCTCGTTGCCCGGTTGCCGCCCGGCCGGCGGCGACTCCTCCATCTCGCTCTTGGGGCCGCCGGGCCGGGCCGCCTCGGCGAGGGATTCGCCCGGCGCATCCCCCGGCAACAGCTCGGTGAGGAACTGTTGCGTGGAAGCCATCTCGCGCCGGTCCTGCTCCTGCCGGGCCTCCCGCTCCACGCGGTCGAGGAAGTCGCGGATCTCCTCCTCGCTCATCTCCGTGGAATTCCCGGGCTGCCGGTCCAGGGACGAGAGACCCATGGATTCCAGCATCTCGCTCCGGCTCTTGCCCTGCAGGGAACCGTCCATCTGCCGCGTCCTCGAACGCTGGAGCTGCTCCCGCAGCTTCTCCAGGGCCGCGTCGGACAGCACCGGCCACTCCAGGCCCGCCTCGGTGGGCCACGAGCGGGTCATGTCCTCCAGCACCTCCACCATGGCTCCCACCGCGGCCTCGATCCCGGACTCGTCGTCCGCGGGATCGTCGAGCTGCCTTTCGGCCATCTCGCGCAGCGCCTCGGCCATGCGCCGGCTCTCGACCAGGTCCCGCTCGCGCGCCCGCTCCTCCAGCTCCCGGGCGTGTTCCCGCAGCGTCTCGGCCATGCGCGACGCCGCCGACACCGCCTCGGGGGCACCCCCCGCCGGCAGCCACATCCCCGCCCCCGCCAGCAGCACCAGGAACGCGCCGGCCCACGCGTGCCAGGACCGCGGGCGCGGCAGCAACGGCGGGAGGGTCACCCGCGCCAGCTTCTCGGCCGCTTCCTCCACCACCAGCTCTTCCTCCGGACGGCGGCCGCCTTCCGCAGCCTCGCGGGACAGGATGTCCGATGCGGTCAGGACCCGTTCCCGGAGCTCCAGGCGGTCGTCCACCCCCTTGAGCGCGCCCAGGAACGCGCGTTCGCGCCAGGGGCGCAGCAGGAACACCGCCAAGGCCGCCGCGGCGAAGACCGCCGGCGCAAGCCACAGCAGGGCGGCGTCGGCCGCCACGAGCGCGCGCGCCGCCACCACCGCCGCGGCCGTCAGCGCCGCGTAGAAGAGGCTCTCCCACAACAGGCGCTCGCGACGCTTGCGCCGCTCCCACCGGCGCAGTTCGGCGAGCTTCTCGCGCAGCAGGGATTCGGGTTCGGTCAATTGTAGCCTTTCTGCACCCGCCTGAGCCCCCAGGCCAGGAGCGCCAGCGCCACTGCGAACACCACGCCCTGGAAGCCCCAGTGGATCAGCGAAGGGGTCCACAGCACACCCCAGCGCACCGGCGCGGCGGCGATCTCCAGTGTGCCGAGATGATAGAGCAGAAACGCCACCGGGTTCAACGTCTGAGCCCATGCGCCGAAGGCGCCGGAGATCAGGAAGAAGCAGACGAAGATCCAGCGGATGAAGACCCGGCGGGTATCCGCCTTGCGTTCCCAGAAGGCCAGCCCCACGAGGCCCCAGATGCCGTAGCCCACGGCGTAGAGGAACAGCATGGGCAAGGTCGAGGCCATGTCCGCCAGGGGAGCGCGCGCGATGGCCCCCGACCACGCCAGCAGCGGCGCGGCCAAAAGCAGCAGGATCAGTGAATGAACCAGCAGGATGGTCAGCAGGCCGCCCGCCACCGCCGTGATGCTCAGCCGTTCCTCCTCGAGCCAGTGGCGCAGCGGCGAGAAGCGCCAGGCGAGGAACTCCAGGCCGGCGAAGCGCAGGGTCAGGTAGACGATGAGCAGCAGCGAGGCCACCGTGGAGAACTTGAAGAGGAAGGCCGGTCCGATCCAGAAGCGGGCTTCCCCGGAGGGGAGCACCAGCGCCAGAAGCTGCAGCGCCCCCAGGATGAGCAGGTAGAACAGGTAGGTGACGTAGGCCTGCCCGTCCACCCAGTACACCGCCACGGCCTCGCGGAACACCGGATTGGTCCAGGGCCTCACAGGTCTTCCTCCTCGGCGCCCACCGGGAGGGCGACGCGGAAGAGCTTGAAGTGGTGCGCCGAGACCCGCGCGTCGTCCACCTGGAGCGCCGGTTCGTCACCGCCGATCCAGCCGATGACGAAGGCCGCCTTGGGGTCGTCGGCCTCGTTGTCCGGGAACACGGAGTAGCGCAGCAGGAGCCGGCGGGCGTCGTCGTCGAAAGTCACGTCGCGCGGCTGGCTCTCCTCCTCCCCTTCGCCTTTGGGCACCGCGGACAGCTCCCGCCGCAGCACGCCGCCGGGCGGTACGTCGCCGAGCTTGTAGCCCTTTCCGCCCACCACGAGCCAGCAATCCGTGAACGCGCCGGAGCCGCGGTTGGCGATGCCGATCCGGTAGGTATCCGCGGTGTGCTGCCAGTCGATGCCCACCGGCGACGGCTCCAGGGAGCGCAGCTTGAACAGCGCGGAGTTCCATTCCGTGAGCGGGACGTGGACCCGTCCGTGGGGACGCCCCTGCCGCAGCACGAGCGACGCCTCGGCGTCGTCGACGGAGGCGGGCACGAGGTCGAGCTGGCTCCACCCGTCCCTGAGGCTGAAGGAGAAGTCCTTGTGCCGGGTGGCGAACAGGCCCACGTTGGCGTGGACCGGCGCCATGTCGGACCACGGACTGCTCTCCACCACGGTCGACGAGATCAGGATGCCGTCGGGCACGTGGCCGCCCCGATCGAAGTACCAGTAGCCGGCCAGCGCCGATGCCGCCACCAATGCCGCGGGCACCAGCGCGAGCCGGTAGCCGGCGGGCACGCCGCTCCTCCAGTAACGGAACCACAGCAGCAGCGAGCCGATGTAGAGCGCCAGCGCCAGCAGCAGCGTCAGTATCGGCGAGCGCAGGCTGGAGAAGCCGAAGTCCTGGAGCAGGACCGTGAACACCGACCGGTTCCACGCGCTCCACGGGTCGGTGCCTCTGGGAGGCGGCTTCCCCAGCACCTCGCCGAAGAGCGCCGGAAGGCCCTCCCAGTCGGACACCGGCGGGCGGCCCACGTCCAGCGACAGGTAGGTCACCCGGCCGGCGCCGTGATCGCGCTGCACCAGGATGGGCGTGCCCCCTTCTTCCACGAGCACCGTGCTGTCCGCGGCCGCCACCGTATCCTGAACGAGGAGATCCGCGAGGGTGCCGCCGAATTGTGCGGACAGCTCCGGCAACGCGTCCACGCGCTTCACCCCGCGCACGGCAACGGGGAGCAGCGGCGCGGTGGCGCGGTCGCGGTACAAGGCGAAGTGCGCCCCGCCCAACACCGCGAGGGTCCCGCCCGACGAGAGCCAGCGTTCCAGCGCGGCGCGCTGGCGCCTCGACAAGCCGCGCAGGGACTGCTCGTAGAGTATGACGCTCCATACCCCGCCGTAGGCGCGGGCGTCCTCGGGCAGATCGCTCAGGGGAAGGGACACGACGGGCACGGGGGTCTCGTAGGGAAGGGGAATGGCCGGGGCGACGTTGCTGCGGGTCAGCAGCAGCAGCAGCGGCTGGCCCGTGAAGCGCCCCCGGAGCGTGACCGCGGTCTCATGACTCTGTCCGCCGCCCGTGAAGCGCAGCACCAGCGGTTGCGCCACCGTATCCGGGTCGACGGTGACGAACAGGACCTTGCGGGCGTGGGCGGAGAGAAAGAGGTCGCGCTGCTGGATGAAGGAGTAGGGGTCCATCCCGCGGGTGGGACCGCCGCGGGCCTCCACCACCTCCAGCACGCCGCGCACCGCCGCGCCGGAGTTCACCAGCTCGATGCGCACGGGCAGCGCTTCGCCGAGACGGAAGATGCCGCCGAATCCCGGCTCGGCATGGATCGAGACCTGAGCCTGAGCGGGAACGGCGAGGAGCAGCGCCAGGGCCGCCATGGCGGCCGCGCAGCTCGCGACAAACGCGACCCTATTCGATGAAGGAGACGTCCAGGACCTCGAAGTTCCGTACGCCCGCGGGCGTGCGCACCTCCACCAGGTCGCCCACGCGCCGTCCGATCAGCGACCGTGCCACCGGAGACCCCAGGGAAATCCTTCCCTCCTTGGGCTCGGCTTCGTGCTCGCCCACGATCTGGTAGACGACGTCCTCGTCGGTGTCGTCGTCCACGAGCTTGACGGTGGCGCCGAACACGATCTTGTCGCCGGAAAGCTTGGAAATGTCGATGATCTGCGCGCGCGCGATCCTGTCCTCGAGCTCGCGGATCTGAACGTCGAGCAGGGACTGGCGGTCCTTGGCGGCGTGATACTCGGCGTTCTCCGACAGGTCGCCGTGGGCGCGGGCCTCCTCGATGTCGCGGACGTTCCTGGGACGTTCAACCGACTTGAGGCGCTGGAGATCCTCCAGCAATTGCTGATGCCCACGCGCCGTCATGGGCACGGAGCCGTCGTGGTCTGCCATCTGACTGCACCTCTGAAGAATGTTTGTCTGAAAATGTTTCTCTGCACGGCCTCAGGAAAGCCGCGGCGGATTCGGCCAGGAGCGTTTGCCGGGTCCGAAGACGTGACAGGCCGTGCCGTGGCCGCCGTAGGCGAACTCCAGCTCGGGCTCCACCTCGGTGCAGATCTGCTCGCGGTACGGGCACCGCGGGTGAAAGTTGCAACCTGACGGCGGGTTGACGGGGCTGGGCACGTCGCCCTCCAGCACCATGCGGTCCTTCTTGGGATTGGGATCCGGCATGGGTACCGCGGACAGCAGCGCGCGGGTGTACGGATGGCGCGCGTCCTTGTAGATGGCGTCGCTGGGAGCGATCTCCACCACCTTGCCCAGGTACATAATCGCCACCCGGTGGCTGACGTGCTCCACCACCCGGAGGTCGTGGGAGATGAAGAAGAACGTGAGGCTCATGCTCTCCTGCAACTCCTGCAGGAGGTTGATGATCTGGGCCTGGATGGACACGTCCAGGGACGACACCGGTTCGTCGGCGACGATGAACTTCGGCGACACCGCCAGCGCCCGGGCGATGCCGATGCGCTGCCGCTGGCCGCCGCTGAACTCGTGCGGATAGCGGTCGTAGTGGTCTTCCCGGAGCCCCACCTTGTCGAGCAGCGCCATCACCTGTTCCCTGCGACCGCTGCCGGAAGCCATCTTGTGGATCTTGAGGCCCTCGCCGATGATCTCGCCCACGCGCATGCGCGGGTTGAGGGAGGCGTAGGGGTCCTGGAAGATGATCTGCATGCGCCGGCGCAGATCGCGCATCTCCGCGCTGGAGACACGCATGATATCCTTGTCCTCGAACAGGATCTCGCCGTCGGTGGGCTCGATCAGGCGCAGGATCGTGCGCCCCAGCGTCGACTTGCCGCAGCCCGACTCTCCCACCACGCCGAGGGTCTCTCCTTCCTCCACCGTGAGGCTGACCCCGTCCACCGCCTTGACGTCCCCCTTGCTCCGGGAGAGCAATCCCTCCGCCACCGGGAAATACTTCTTGAGGTTCCTGATTTCCAGCAAGCTCATGGGATTCCACGTCCTGTCGCGGGGGCTCCGTCGACCTCCCTCTTCAGTTGGTCCGGTAGCAGGCCACCCACTGGTTGCGCCCCTTTTCCTCGAGCACGGGCTCGTGCTCGGCGCAGATCCCCGACGCCTTGAAGCAGCGGTCCCGGAAACGGCATCCGCTGGGAAGGTCCAGCGGGCTGGGCACGACCCCGGGAATAGCGTCGAGACGGCGCTTGCTGGCGCTGCTGGGCAGCGAGTTCAGCAGCCCGATGGTGTACGGATGCAGCGGCTTGCCGAAGATCACTTCGGGCTTGGAGCGCTCGACCATGCGGCCGGCGTACATGATGGCCACGTCGTCCGCCTGCTCCGCCACCACGCCCAGGTCGTGGGTGATCAGCAGCAGCGCCATGCCGAGCTCGTCCTGCAGCTCGCCCATCAGCTCCAGGATCTGCGCCTGAATGGTGACGTCCAGCGCGGTGGTGGGCTCGTCGGCGATGAGCAGGCTGGGGTTGCACGACAGCGCCATGGCGATCATCACGCGCTGGCGCATGCCGCCGCTCATCTGGTGCGGGTAGTCGTTGACGCGCACGCTCGGGTCGGCGATCTTCACCAGCCGGAGCATCTCCACGGCCTTGTCGCGCGCCTCCCGCTTGCTCACCTTCTGGTGCAGGCGGATGGCCTCCATGATCTGGTCGCCGACGGTGAACACCGGGTTCAGCGAGGTCATGGGCTCCTGGAACACCATGGAGATCTCGTTGCCGCGGATCTGCCGCATCTCCTCGTCCGACAGCTTGAGGAGATCGTGCCCGCGGTAGAGTACCTCGCCCTCCGCCACCCGCCCCGGCGGCGACGGGATCAGCCGCATGATGGAGAGCGCCGTGACGCTCTTGCCGCAACCCGACTCGCCCACCAGCCCCAGCGTCTTGCCCGCCTCGATGGTGAGATTCAACCCGTCCACCGCGGGAAACTCGCCGTCAGCGGTGACGAACGAAGTGTGGAGATTCTTGATTTCGAGCAGTGTCGCCATATCGCGCAGCCGCCGCCCTCCCCCACCGGCCCAAACCGAACCGTAAGCGCGCACTGTACCAAAAAATAGTGGGGGTGCAAACGGCTTTGCCGGTCTCCGGGGACGGCGTGATCTCAGGCGTCGGCCGGCGTCACCATCTCCTGGACCATGCGTTCATGCGCCGCAACTCGCCTGCCTCTCTCCCGGCTCTACCGGAACAGCAGGACATGTTAAACAGGACCCTGATCGGAGACGGCCATGAACACAAGGAAAGCACTCGCAATCGGTTTGGCCGTGATTCTTTTCGTCGGCTTGAACTCGTTGGTGCGGGCAGAACGCCTTGTCACCAAGCCGGGCGTCGTTGCGGTTGACCACGTGAAGAGGAAGGCCGATCTCCAGGGCGCTGGCCTCTTGCAGCAGCGTTGCGGGTTCGGCCTCCCGGTGAAGCCACCGGTCCTGACGGCGTCCATGGACACGAGCCGCGGTGCCGACAAGGCCTACGACCACATCGACGACTACTTCCGAGAGGCCGGCAAGACTTGCCTCGCCAGGGACCACGAGGCCTGCAAGGATATCCGCGACTACGCCCTCGAGTGGGCGGAAAGCGGCAAACCGGAAATGCCCTGGACGAGGCTCGCGGAGTGGCGGGCGACCATTACCGTGAACATGCGGCTCACGGGACCCATGATGGCCGCTCTTGCGATTGCCCAAGCGGAGAAGCCCCTGCCCTCCGATGCCGCGGAAAAGGTCCTTGCCTGGCTCAAGAGCAAGGTCGACGAGTTCTCCCACGACCTGCGCGGGGACGGCTACTACGATTTCGACACGGGAAGCGTCCGCAAGGCCGCCCACAACCATGCTGTGCAGTCCTCGGTGGCGGCCATGTCCTACGGAGCGCTGGCAGGAAACGACGGGTACTTCGAAACGGGCATCGAGCAGTGGCACATCACCCTCGGCAGCATGAGAGAAGACGGCAGCCTGCCCATCGAGACCCGCCGGGGCGCCAGGGCCCTCTTTTACCAAGGCAGGACCATTGCCGGACTCGTCATGCTCGCGGAAAGGGCCCGGGCGCAGGGGATCGACCTGTTCAGGAAAGCCCCGCAGCCCGGCAAGTCCATCCACCAGCCGGTCAAGTTCTTCATCGACGCCATCGAGGACCCGAAGATCGTCTTCCCCTACGCCAGGGAGAACCACAGTCCAGGCTCGAGGAAACACTACACCGATCAGTACCTGGGCGGGCTGGGGAGCACCATGGGGTGGGTGGCGTCTTACATGCGGGAGTTTCCCGGCCATGAGAACACGCACAGGCTGAGGGGACTACGCTCGAGCAAAGGCAATACTCTGGTGAGAAAGGCGGTCTCCGCGGTGGGTAGGGCCGACACCAGCGGCCGTTCCGGCGAGTGGATCGGCGTGGATGCCGTGTGCTTCTACTCGGCGGTGGAATAAAAGCTGCGTGGCTTTGGTTTTGCCCGGATTGCGGATTCATGACCTTCGGCACTCTTGGGCGTCCACCGCCGCCATGAACGGCGTGGACATGGTGACCATCGCAAAGCTGCTCGGTCATGCCCTGGTCGAGACGACCGAGCGATACGTCCACCTATCCGACCAGTCCGTTGCCGACGCCGCCGACCGGGTATCGAGCCGCATCAATGCGGCCCTGGCCGGAAGGGAGGAAGGCGCCGAGTGCAAATCCCGCGCCGTCCGCTACGCTCACGTTGCGGACGGGCACCTCGTCGAGGCGGCGGAGAAGGTCGGAACCATCATCGCCGAGGCGATAGGTTACGGGGCCGGGTCGTCTCATCGAGAATCCAGAGAAGGACTGCTAAGATGATTGGCAACCAGGAGGTTGCCCTTATGGCCGAACGTATCGTCAAGACAATTGAATTGGGAGCGCCAGTTTCGCGGGTCTGGCGCGCGCTAACAGAGCCCACTGAGTTTGGGCAGTGGTTCCGTGTCAAGTTGGATGGTCCCTTCAAACCCGGAGCTGTGTCCACGGGCATGATGACCTATCCCGGCTACGAACACTGTCCGTGGCGTGCGGTCATTGAGCGCATGGATCACGAACAGCTACTGTCATTCAGATGGCACGACTTCGATGAGACCTCTGGTGTTGATATTTCGGAGCAGCCAATGACGCTTGTCGAAATTCGTCTGGAACCAACAACGGACGGAACTCGTTTGACCATTACCGAGAGCGGCTTCGAAGCAATACCTGATCCTCGCCGCCTTGAAGTTCTGCGCGGCAATACTGAAGGCTGGGACATTCAAGCGAACAATATTGCCACCCATGTCACATCCTCCTCGTGAACTCACCGCAACCGCTGTCATACCATTGTGCGCACACGTGACGACGGCGCCGGTGGCCGGGGCCTGGCGCTGGCTCCGTCATACGGTGCCGCATCGAGCGGGACGGACCGGCTATGGTCGCTGCGGGACGCCCTTCGGCCACCGAGGACTTCGAGCCGCGCACGCGCCTGGACACGGAAGCTGGCTACGATCTCCGAGGCCTCGGCGGTCTCGGGACGGTGACGCCCTACGCGGGCCTCTCGCTCGCTCGCGAGGGCGCGCACTTGCTCCCGCACTCGTGCCGGCACTTCCGTCGGCCCTCCCGCCGATGCCCTCGCCATGCGGCTGCGCACCGCCAACTGCACGACCGCCCGCACCAGCGTGCGGACGCGCCGTCGTTCGGTGTCGTCGGTCAGCATGTCCTGCATCCAGTGCAGGGCCTGGACAACACGCATGGCGGGCCGGCCGGCCCAATAGAGGCGACTTGGCGCGGCGTACCTGAACCGAATCCAATTTCCCAACGTCAACTCTCGGTATGAAGGGCCGCGCGAGGCCTGTTGGCGATTACCTTCCTCTCGAACGATGCAACCTTGATCTCCGCTTCGCGCCTTCGGTCCTTCGCGATGTCGTGACTGTTCTGCATCCGCATGAGGGTGTCCATCGACACGCCGAACGCCTTCTCGATCCGCAACGCCATCTCCGGCGACAGGCGCGCACTCTCGTTCAGAACGGCCGACAGTGCCGCCCGCGTGACGCCAAGAGCCTTGGCCGCGGCCGTCACCGAAAGACCGATAGCTTCGATGACCTCATACCTCACGAACCCGCCGGGATGCGGAGGGTTCTTCATCCGGATGCTTTGGGCAGGTTTCATGTTTGTCTCTCAGTGGTAATCCTCGTAGTCGAGTTTGACGCTGCCACCCACTCAAACAACTCGCCACCATGGCGCTGCAAGGACATCCGGCGCCAGCCATTCCGTCGTGTCGCCCGCGTGCAGCAACAAACCCGCCCGGACTTGTCCGCGATACTCGGCGCGGAACGTGCGCAGGTGCCGGGTGTCGCCCAGGCCAGGACGCGGGGTTGCCTTGATCTCGATGGGCAGGAGTCCATCGGCGGTTTCCAGGACGAAGTCCACTTCCTCGCCGGCCGCGGTGCGCCAGTGGAGAATCTCGGCCCGCGGGAGACGGGAGTCGCGCCACACGAGCAGGTCGTTGAGCACGACATTCTCCAGGAAAGCGCCGGTAGGCTCTCCGCCGGCCAGATGCAGGGCAACACCGGTGTCGCTCCAGTAGAGCTTCGGCGCCTTCATCAAGCGCTTGGTGCGGTTGACGGCGTAGGCCGGCACGCGCACGAGCAGGCAGGACGTTTCCAGGAGATTGAGGTAGCGGTGCACCGTGGCCTGCGGCAGCGCGATGTCGCGGCCCAATGCCGTCTGGTTGACCGTCTGGCCGACACACAGGCTGGCGGCGCGCATCAGGCGGCGAAAGTCCGGCAGGGACGCTACCGAAGAAAGCTGCAGCAGGTCGCGTTCCAGGTAGGTGCGCACGTATCCATCGAACCAGATGGCGCGTTTCTCGTCGTTTTCGAGATGCAAGGCGGGAGTCGGAAAGCCGCCGCGCCGGGCCAGCGCCTGCCAGTCCTCGGGGTCGGAGGCACCATCCGTGACAACCTCCAGCCACGCCGTGTCGGGAGCGGCGAGCAATTGCTCCCATAAGTCCGCAGGTGCCCAAGCCAAGCTGCTCGCGCCGCGACATGGGCCACAGCGAAAGATGGCTGGCGCGGCCCGCCAGCGACTCGGAGACTTGGTGCATCAACAGCAGGTTGGCCGAGCCGGTCAACAGAAACTGGCCCGGGCGGCGATGGCGGTCAATTTCCATCTTGACCGCGGTCAAGAGCGCGGGGGCACGCTGCACCTCATCCAGTGTAACGGGAGTCTCACCACCCACCAGCGCCGGCGGATCGCGCACGGCGGCGTCCAGCACGTCGAAGTCGTCCAACGAGATAAAGCGTCGCTCGCGGGACACCAACGGACCGGCCAAGGTGCTCTTTCCTGTCTGCCGGGCGCCGCTGATCACCACCGCCGGCATGGTACGCAGAGATTGCTCAAGGCGGAGCCCGATCAGTCGTGGGAGAAAATCATTCATGGCATGAATGATATCCATTCACCGACTGAAACGCTACCCCCGCGGTCGATGCGGCGCAGATCGCTCCGTCACGGTGTGGGGCACGTAGCCGAGGATGGCGTTCCTCCACAAGATCAAACGACAGTCTTCTGGAACTATGGCGGATCCTTCTCCAGCAGCCGCTCCAGATGCGCTTCGATATTCATTCGCTCATGGAAGACCTCAACGACTTCGAGCGTCTCTCGCCTTTCCCGCAGAATCAAGTAATGTGACCCCTCGCGGACGTAGGTGAGGCCAGCCGCCTCCCGCGTGTCACGCATGAGGCGCTCGCAGGGCCGTGCCGCCAAGCCTCGTCCCAGAGCCAGGTCGGTAAGTCGTCGAGTCAACCGCGCCGCGTAGGCGTCGGCTTGTGCCGCTCCAAACCGCTCAATGGTGTAATCGAATATGTCGGCCAGCCGGGCAAGCGCAACCGGCGCGTAGACAACCGTCTTCATGTATTGCGGCGCCGCGTTTTCGCCTCCTGGAGAATGCCTCCGATGACGCTCGTGGGATCGCCTGTCCGACCTTCTCCTCGGTCGAGTTGATCCAGGCCGACGCCGATCCGGGCTCGAAGCTCGGTCAACTGATCCAGAAATTTCCGACGCTGCAGTTCACGAAGACCGTCCCGAACTACCTCGCTGGCGTTATTGTAGGCTCCTGCCGCGATCAGGTCGTCGACGAATTGCGCAAGCTGGGGAGTGAGTGCAACATTTCGGGCATGAGTTGCGGGCATGTCCTGACCTCCGTTTTGTTTACTGGAAGCCTACCATAGGGTGGCAAAAACTGACACCCTCCCTGTCCCCGGCGTGCCATGATTGATATCCATTCATCGGCTGAAACGCTGTCGACCGTGTCGACCCGCGAGCCAGCTCGTCGCTGGCATTTGCTTCACGAACTGACTCCCGCAGTCCATGCCCGTTTCCTTGATCGACCCCGGGAATCCTGTTAGACGCCAAATTTGGGTCCCACGCTCTCACGAGCCATGGAAGCGCCTTACGACAGCCAGTCCGAAACCTCCGACGCGCTCATCGAGCGCCTCGCCCAGGCGGTGCATGCCCGGCGCATGACGGTGCCGGCGATCCTGTTTCTCGAAGCCCACAAACCGCTGACGTCGCTGTTCCACACGGCGGCGGTGATGAGCCTGCCGATGATGCTGCCGCTGTTCGGCGCGAAGGCGCGGGAGCTGCCGGCGTTTCTCCAGTCGCGGGACAACGTGGAGCGGCTCATCCGGCGCATCGAGGAACTGGCCGGAGAAGGCGGAGGCGGCTGATGGGCGGCTTCGAGAACGCCACTCCGGGAGTGCTGGTGGTGATGGCCCTGATGATCGGGCCGGTGCTCTACTACATCCGCGTGGCGCGGCGGCGGAAGGACCTCTACGTGCGCCGGCTGGCGGGGGTGGACGCCATCGACGAGGCCGCCGGGCGCGCGGCGGAGCTGGGGCGTCCGCTGTCCTTCTCCACCGGCCTCACCAACGTCAGCCCGGTCCTGTACGCCTGCTTGGGCGTGCTCTACTACGTGGCGCGCAAGGCGGCGCAGTACCGCTCGCGCCTGCTGGTGCCCCAGAACACCCCGGAGGTCATGGCCATCGCCGAGGACGTGCTGCGCGAAGCCTACCGCGCCGAGGGCCGCTCGGCCCAGTTCGACCCGCGCAACATCCGTTTCCTCTCCGAGGAACAGTTCGCCTTCGCCGCGGGCTACATCGGGATGGTGCAGCGGGAGCGCGTGGCCGGCGCCTTTCTCTTCGGCCACTTCGCCGCCGAATCGCTGATCCTGGCCGAGGCGGGGCAGCAGGTGGGCGCCATGCAGGTGGGCGCCTCGGTAAGCCCCGAGCAGGTGGCGTTCTTCATCGCGGCGTGCGACTACACCCTCATCGGCGAGGAACTGTTCGCCGCCTCGGCCTACCTCACCCGTGAGCCGGTCCAGCTCGGCAGCCTCTACGGGCAGGACCGCGCCAAGCTCTTCCTGTTCCTGATGATCCTGGCCGGGGTGGGCATCGCCACCCTGAACAGCCTGTGGCCCGAGCTGGGCCTCACCAACCTGGGCACGCTCATGCACGTCGGCTGGGGGTTCGGGTCGTGAACGTGCGGGCGCGCCTGATCAAGCTCGTCACGTTCCTGGGCGGCATCTATTTCTTCCTGGAGTTCGTGCTCCCGGGCACCGTGTTCGGGGTCAAGGTCGACACCTACCACGACCAGATCTCCAACGGCTTCATCACCGTGGGGGCCATGGCCGCGGGGCTGGGGCTCATCAACCTGCTCATGCAGCACGGCTCGCGCATCGTCTTCCGGCGCCGGGAGTGGTTCTACAGCGTGACGCTGCTTTCCGGCCTCGCCATCATGATCGTCGTGACGGTCCAGGACTGGCGCGGTACCGGGCGGGTGGCGGAGGAAGTAGCGGGTATTTCCCGGCTGGCGGACTTCGCCGGACGCATCCGGTCGGACCACGAAAACGCGGCCGAGGGCGTGCTGCCCGCGCCCGCGCGCAACCGCAGCCTGCGGGAAGCGTTGAACCGCCTGCTGGCGCGCATCGAAGACGAGGCCGGCGCCTTCGACCTCGCGCGTTTCGTGCAAGGGAGCATCGACCACGGACTCGCGCGGGGCTACCTGGCGGAGGTGGGGAACCGCGCCGGGGCGGCGCGCGCCGCGGCCGAACGGCTCACCGTGGCCGACGGCGTGGCGCCGGACCTAGCCGCCAACGCGGCGGTCGTGCGCGCCCTGCGCGGCCTCGCCGAGAACTGGCGCAACCTGCGCAACCTCGAGTACGAGTACTCCACGCCCAAGCACGTCTACCGGCTGCTCTTCGAAGGGCTGTTCGTGGCCCTGGGCTCGGCCATGTTCTCGCTCCTGGGCTTCTACATCGCGGCCGCGGCCTACCGCGCCTTCCGGGTGCGCTCCGCCGAATCGTCGCTCATGATGATCGCCGCGGTGCTGGTGATGCTCGGGCAGATCCCCTTCGGCGTGTGGATCTGGTCCGGGCTGCCGGACCTCCGGCTGTGGCTCCTGGAGATACCCAACTCGGCCGCGTTCCGCGCCATCACCTTCGGTGCCGGGGTGGCGGGACTGGTGATGGCGTTCCGCATGTGGTTCTCCATCGAATCGGAGTCCTTCGACCGGGAGGAACGCTGACGTGAACCTCGCCCGGCTCGACCGCCGCTGGATCTACCTCTTGGTCTTCCTGGCCCTGAGCGCGCCCATCGTGACGCAGTACACGGTGCAGCCGGCGCGCATGAGCGACGCGGAGCGGTTCTTCGAGGTGGTGGAAGGCATCGAGACGGCGCCCGGTCGCTACGCCTTCGTGGCCATGGACTTCGGCCCCAGCACCAAGGGCGAGAACCAGCCGCAGGCGCGCGCGGTGGTGGAACACCTGATGCGCCGGCGCATCCCGGTGATCCTGTTCTCGCTCTATCACCTCGCCGAGCCGTTCCTCAAGTCCATCCCCGAGGAGGTGGCGCGCCAGCTCGAGCGCGAAAACCCCGGCGAGACCTGGGAGTACGGCCGCGACTGGATCAACCTGGGCTACCGGCCCGGAGCACGCATCCTGATCCAGGCGATTCCCAAGTCGGAGAACCTGGCCGAGCTGTTCCAGAAGGACGCCCGCGGCAACCGCATCTCCGAGCTGCCCGCGTTCAGCGAACTGCGCACGCTGCGCCAGATCGCCTTTCTCGCCGAGTTCACCGGCCTGGTGGACGCGTTCGACAACTACGTGCAGTTTTTCACCAGCAAAGACTACACCCCCGCCTTCGGCCACGGCTGCACCTCCATCACCATCCCGGAGGCGTTCATCTACCTGGACTCGGGACAGATCCAGGGCCTGCTGGGCGGGCTGGCCGGGGCCGCATGGTACTCGGAGCTGCTGAGCCGGCACTACCCCGAGCGCCCGGTGGACGAGTCGCTGATGCTCAACACCGGGCTGGGGGTGGCCCAGCTCGTGGTCATCGCGTTCATCGTGCTGGGGAACCTGGCGGGCCTGTTCGGGCGCCGAAGGGAAGGGTCCTGACCCATGACCAGCCTGGACGCCTGGCACGTGGCCACGGTGCTCGTGGGGGGCATCGGGACGCTCGCCGTCTTCAGCTTCCTGATCAAGGAGAACCCCTTCTTCCGGTTCTTCGAGCACCTGTTCATCGGCATTGCCGCGGGTTTCCTCCTGGTACTGGGCATCAAGAACTTCCTCTGGCCCAAGGTGCTGGTGCCGATGCTGGGCCTGGATATCGTGACCTACCCGGACGGCAGCCTCTCCCACGAGTACGACCCGCGGCTCCTGCTCTACCTCCTGCCCATGGTGTTCGGGCTGTTCTACTACTTCCTGTACTCGCGGCGGTACGCTTGGCTCGCCAAGCTGGTCATCGGCTTCTCCCTGGGAGTGAGCGGCGGGCTGGCCTTCAAGGGTTTCTTCAACCAGATCATGCCCCAGGTGGTGAGCAGCTTCCGGCCCCTGGTGGTGTTCGAGGAGGGCGTCCTGGCGGTGGGCGCCAGCCTGGAGAACGCGTTCTTCATCTTCACGCTGCTGGCGGTCATGTACTACTTCTTCTTCTCGTTCCGGCACGGGAACCGCGCCGCCGACGGCGTCGCCCTCTCGGGCCGCTGGCTGCTCATGGTGTGCTTCGGCGCGTTCTTCGGCTCCACGGTCATGGCGCGCACGGCGCTGCTGGTGGAGCGGGTGCAGTTCCTGCTCATCGACTGGTACGGCGCGCTGGCGGGGCTGATCGCATGAAGACGGATCCCGTCTCCCTGCGCACCGTGCTGGTCACGGACTGCGGCTCCACCACCACCAAGGCGCTGCTGTTCGAGAAGACCGGAGAAGGCTGGCGCCAGACGCACCGCGGCGAGGCGCCCACCACGGTGGAGCAGCCGGTGGCGGACGTGACCGTCGGCGCGCGCAACGCCTTCGCCGAGGTGGAAGAGATCAGCGGACGGACGATCCTCATGTCCGACGCCGGGCAGGACGGCGGGGCGCCGTTCCTCGAATCGGGCGAAGACCGCGCCCACGGCATTGACCTCTACCTCTCCACCAGCTCCGCCGGCGGCGGGTTGCAGATGACCGTGGCCGGGGTGGTGCGGCAGATGAGCGCGGAGTCCGCGGAACGGGCGGCCCTGAGCGCCGGCGCCATCGTCATGGACGCCATCTCCGCGGACGACGGGCGCGAGGACCACGAGCGCATCCAGCGGCTGCGGCAACTGCGGCCCGACATCGTGCTGCTCACCGGCGGCGTGGACGGCGGCTCCCAGGAGCACGTGGTGGAGATGGCGGAGACCCTGGTGGCGGCGTCGCCGCGGCCCCGGTTCGGCGACACGCTGCGACTGCCGGTGATCTACGCGGGCAACCACGAAGCCGTGGACGATGTCCGCCGCATCCTGGAGAAGACCGCGCAGATGGCGGTGGTGGACAACGTGCGCCCGGACCTCGACGCCGAGAACCTCGGTCCGGCGCGGGAGGCCATCCACGAGTTCTTCCTCACCCACGTCATGAGCCACTCGCCGGGCTACGACAAGCTGCTGCGCTGGACGCCGGTGCCGGTGATGCCCACGCCCGCGGCCGTGGGCGACATGGTGCGGGAGCACGCCGTGAGCACCGGACAGGCGGTGTTGTGCGCGGACATCGGCGGCGCCACCACCGACGTGTTCAGCGTGTTCGAGAACCGGGACGGCGAGCCGGCGTTCAACCGCACGGTGAGCGCCAACCTGGGCATGAGCTACTCCGTGGCCAACGTGCTGATCGAGGCCGGCGTCGAAGGCATCCGCCGTTGGCTCCCCTACGAGATCCAGCCCTCGGAGATCCGCGACCGGTTGCGCAACAAGATGATCCGGCCCACCTCGATTCCGCAGACTCTGGAGGACCTGTGGCTGGAGCAGGCGGTGTGCCGGGAGGCCCTGCGCCTGGCGCTGGTGCACCACCGCTCCCTGGCGGTGGGGCTCGGCGGCGTGCAGCAGCAGCGCGGCATCGCCGACATCTTCTCGCAGACCGCGAGCCGCGCGGGCCTGGTGGACATGATGCGCCTGGACTTGGTGATCGGCTCCGGCGGCGTCCTGAGCCACGCCCCGGACCGCCTGAGCGCCGCGCTCATGATCCTGGAGGGGTTCGGGCTGCTGGGCTTCACGCAGATCGCCGTCGACTCCATCTTCATGATGCCCCACCTGGGCGTGTTCGCCTCGATCCATCCCGAAGCCGCGCGCGAGATATTCCTGCGCGACTGCCTCGTGAACGTGGCCCACGCGGTGGTGCCCGTGTTCCCGCGCAAGCGCCCGGCGGGCTCGGTGCTCGCGGAAGTGTTCGTCAACGGCGAACCCGCCGAACCCTTCAAGGCGGGCGTACTGGAGCGCATCGGCCTGGAACCCGGCGCCGCCACCCGGCTCGTGGTCCGGCCCGCGCGCGGATCCATCGACGTGGGCGCCGGCCCGGGCATGCCCCTGGACCGGGAATTCACCGCGGGCATCTGCGGCGTCATCCTCGACGGCCGCAACCGGCCTCTTCAAACCGCTCCGTCCGTGGACGAGCAAGCGGCGGAGCGCCGGGCCGTCATGGCCGGACTGGGGCTCATCGAATCATGACCCAGGCGCTCACACCCACGCTGCAGGTGGTGGCCGAAACCGTGGTGCGGAAGACCCGGGAGCTTCCGGTGCCGGGCCGCATCCTGTGCGCCCCCGGCGACGCCGTGGCCGCCGATACGGTGGTGGCGCGCGCGGAACTGCCGGGCGACCTTTCCATCCTGCGCATCCCCGAGGCTCTCGGAATCGAGCCGGCCGAGGCCCTCAGGAGTCTGGCGGTGAACGAGGGCGATGCCATCGCGGAGGGAGACCTCCTGTGCGAGCACGCGGGCCTCTTCGGCCTGTTCCGCTCGCGCTTCCATGCGCCCCTGGGCGGCGCCGTCGAATTCATCGCGCCGCGCACCGGGCACGTGGGGGTGCGGCTCGCGCCCCATGCCATCGAGCTGAGCGCCTACGTGCCCGGCACGGTGGCCGCCGTGGACCCGGGCAAGTCCGTCACCATCGAGAGCCGCGGCGCGTTCATCCAGGGCATCTTCGGGGTCGGCGGCGAGCGCTCCGGCCTCATCCGCATGCTCGACGGCGGCCCCAAGACCCTCCTGGGTCCCGCGAAGATCCCCGACGACGTGGCCGGCCAGGTGCTGGTGGGGGGCACGCGCCCGACGCTCGAGGCCCTGCAGCGCGCCGCCGCCAACGGCGCCGCGGGCCTGGTGGTGGGCTCCATCGACGACTACGCCCTCACCGGCTACCTCGGCTACGACCTCGGCATGGCCGTCACCGGACACGAGGACGTGTCCATGACAGTCATCGTCACCGAAGGCTTCGGCTGGCTGCCCGTGGCCGAGCGCACCCACGCCCTGCTGCAAAGTCTCGAAGGCCGCGCCGCCTCCATCAACGGCGCCACCCAGGTGCGCGCCGGCGCGGTGCGCCCGGAGATCATCGTGGCCCGGCCGGGAGACCCCGCCGGCTCCGGCGAAGCGAGGGATGCCGCGACCGGCGACCGCCCCACGCCCACGCCGCCGGACCCCGGGTCCGGGCTGCGCGTCGGCGCCTTCGTGCGCATCATCCGGGAGCCTCACTTCGGCGTCGCCGCCGAGATCATCGCCCTGCCCACCGAACCGCAACCCATCGAGACCGGCGCCCGCACCCGGGTGCTGGAGGCCCGCCTCCCCGACGGCGGGACCGTCACCGTACCCCGGGCCAACGTGGAGCTGCTGTAACCGGGGACCCGGACTATGGCGACGCTTTTGGCCGCGCCGCTTCCGGATAGAATCAGCCCCCTTGAAAAGGGTTCTTGCGCCTACCATACTTTTCCTCATGGCGACAGCTACTGATCTGGGGTTCCCTATCGAGGAGGTTTCATGCAATCGAGTCGGTTGTTAGGGGCGGTTTTCTGTGCGCTTGCGCTGGCCGCCGCGCCGGGTGTCGCGGGGGCCGCTGAGGAGGCGCGCCCGAGCCACGGCATCGCCATGCACGGCGACCTGAAGTACCCGCCGGACTTCAAGCACTTCGACTACGTGAATCCCGATGCGCCCAAGGGCGGCGCCGTCCGGCTCCAGGCCATCGGCACCTACGACAGCTTCAACCCCTTCATCGTCAAGGGCAGCCCGGCCGCGGGCATCGGACGCATCTACGAGACCCTGATGAGCGGGTCCGCGGACGAGCCCTTCAGCGAATACGGGCTCCTGGCGGAGAGCATCACCGTCCCCGAGGACCGCTCCTGGGTGGAGTTCCGGCTGCGGCCGGAGGCGCGCTGGCACGACGGCAAGCCGGTGACCGCGGACGACGTCGTGTGGACCTTCGAGACACTGATCACCAAGGCGGTGCCCTTCTTCCGAGGGTACTACGGCGACGTGAAGCAGGTGGAGAAGCGCGACGCGCGCACCGTGCGCTTCACGTTCAAGAGCGGCACCAACCGCGAGCTGCCGCTGATCCTGGGGCAACTGATCGTGCTGCCCAAGCACTACTGGGCGGAGCGGGACTTCACCAAGACGACCCTGGAACCGCCCCTGGGAAGCGGTTCCTACAAGGTGGGCGCCTTCGAGCCCGGCCGGCACGTGGAGTACGAGCGGGTGGAGGACTACTGGGGCCGGAACCTGCCGGTGAACGTGGGGCGGGACAACTTCGACCGCATCCGCTACGACTACTACCGCGACGGCACGGTGTCGGTGGAGGCGTTCAAGGCCGGCGAGTACGACTTTCGGAGCGAGAACAGCTCCAAGAACTGGGCCACCGCCTATGACTTTCCCGCGCTGAAGCAGGGGCTGGTGAAGAAGGAAGAGATCCCCCACGATCGTTCCACCGGAATGCAGGCATTCGTGTTCAATACGCGCCGGCCGCTCTTCCAGGACCGAAAGGTGCGCCAGGCGCTCGCCTACGCTTTCGACTTCGAGTGGTCCAACCAAGCTCTCTTCTACGGGCAGTACGCGCGTTCCCGCAGCTACTTCGACAACTCGGAGCTGGCGGCCACCGGGCTGCCGGGTGCGGAAGAGCTGGCGGTCCTCGAGCCCTACCGCGGGCGGGTTCCGGCGGAGGTGTTCACCCAAGCCTACGCGCCGCCGGCCACCGACGGCTCCGGGCGCATCCGCGCCAATCTCGGTCGGGCGGCGAAGCTCTTGCGCGAGGCCGGCTGGAGCTTCGACAAGGCCGTGCGCAAGCTCACCCACAAGGCCAGCGGCCGGACCATGGACTTCGAGATCCTGCTGGTGAGCCCGCTGTTCGAGCGCATCGTGCTGCCTTTCGCCAAGAACCTGGAGCGGCTCGGCGTCGCCGCCACCGTGCGCACGGTGGACAGCGCCCAGTACCGCCGCCGGCTCGACGACTTCGACTTCGACGTGGTCATCGGCACCTGGGGGCAGTCGCTTTCGCCCGGCAACGAGCAGCGGAACTACTGGGGGTCGGATTTCGCCGGCCGCCCCGGCAGCCGGAACCTGATCGGCATCAAGGACCCGGTGGTGGACGCGCTGGTAGAGGGCGTTGTCAACGCCCCCGACCGCAAGAGCCTGGTGGCGCACGTGCGCGCCCTGGACCGGGTGCTCCAGTGGGGCCACTGGGTGATCCCCCAGTGGCACATCCCCTACGACCGCCTGGTGTACTGGGACCGCTTCGGCCGCCCCGAAGTCACCCCCACGCAGGGAGTGCAGTTCGACGCATGGTGGATCGACCCCCGCAAGGAGGCCGAACTGGAGGCGAAGCGCTCCGGGAGCTGACCATCGCTGGCTGGTACCGAACCCCCTAGATGGCGCACACGCCCCTAGTCGTCATTCCCGCGAAAGCGGGAATCCAGGCGGGGGCGAGGCGGGGAAATACACGCATGTTCGCCTACATCATCCGCCGGCTGCTTCTGATCGTCCCGACACTGATCGGGATCATGGTGCTGAACTTCGTGATCATCCACTCGGCGCCCGGCGGGCCGGTGGAGCAGATCCTGGCGAAGCTCCAGCAGACCGACGTGTCCGCCACCGAGCGGTTCAGCGGCGGCGGCGACGAGCGCGAGGTGGGGCCGTCGGCCCAGCAGTCACGGGACGGCGGCAGCAGCACCGCCGGCCGCTACCGCGGCGCCCAGGGCATCGACCCCGAGTTCATCAAGGAGATCGAGCGCCAGTTCGGCTTCGACAAGCCGCCGCACGTGCGCTTCTTCCTGATGATGTGGAACTTCCTGCGCTTCGACTTCGGCGACAGCTTCTTCCGCGACCGCTCGGTGGTGCAACTGGTGATGGACAAGCTGCCGGTGTCCATCTCCCTGGGGCTCTGGACCACGCTGCTGGTGTACCTGGTCTCCATCCCGCTGGGCGTGGCCAAGGCCGTGCGCGACGGCACGCGCTTCGACGTGTGGAGCTCCGGGGCGGTGATCGTGGGCAACGCTGTGCCGGGCTTCCTGTTCGCCATCCTGCTCATCGTGCTGTTCGCCGGCGGGCGCTACTTCGACTGGTTCCCGCTGCGCGGCCTGGTGTCCGACAACTGGAGCGAGCTGGGTTTCTGGCAGCGCATCGTCGACTACCTCTGGCACATCACCCTGCCGGTGGCGTCCATGGTCATCGGCGGCTTCGCCGGCCTCACCATGCTCACCAAGAACTCATTCCTGGACCAGATCAACCAGCAGTACGTGATGACGGCCCGCGCCAAGGGGCTGAGCGAGCGGCGGGTGCTCTACCGGCACGTTTTCCGCAACGCCATGCTCATCGTCATCGCCGGCTTTCCCGGCGCCTTCGTCGGCATTCTGTTCACCGGCGCCCTCCTCACCGAGGTGATCTTCTCCCTGGACGGGGTCGGGCTTCTGGGGTTCGAGGCGGCCATCAACCGCGACTACCCGGTGATGTTCGGCACGCTCTATTTCTTCACGCTGCTGGGTCTGGTGATGAAGCTGGTGGAGGACCTCACCTACGTTGTGGTGGACCCGCGCATCGACTTCGAGAGCCGGGAGACCTGACCGCGGGTGGGATTATGGCGTCCTTCGACTTCGCTTCGCTACGCTCAGGACGAACGGAAAGAGTCCTTTTCCAACCGTTCGTCCTGAGCGTAGCGAAGCGAAGTCGAAGGACGCCACCCAACAACAATCTGCGACTCGCATGACGCCGCTCAACCGAAGACGCCTGCGGAACTTCCGCGCCAACCGGCGCGGGTACTGGTCGCTCGTGGTGTTCTCCGCGCTGCTGTTCGTGAGCCTGTTCGCCGAGTTCATCGCCAACGACCGGCCGCTGCTCGTGCGCTACGAAGGGAAGTTCTACACGCCGGTGCTGGTGGATTACCCCGAGACGGAGTTCGGCGGCTTCCTGGAGACCGACACGGACTACAACGACCCCGAGGTCCAGGCGCTCATCCAGGAGCGCGGCTGGATCTTCTGGCCGCCCGTTCCCTTCAGCTACGACACCATCGTATTCGGCCTGCCCACGCCGGCGCCCTCGCCGCCGACCGCGCGCAACTGGCTCGGCACCGACGACCAGGCGCGCGACGTCACCGCCCGGCTCATCTACGGCTTTCGCATCTCGGTGCTGTTCGGCCTCGTGCTGACCCTGGTCAGCTCCGTCGTCGGCGTCGGCGCGGGCGCGGTCCAGGGTTACTTCGGCGGCTGGCTCGACCTGCTCTTCCAGCGCTTCATCGAGATGTGGTCCGGGCTGCCCACCCTTTACCTGCTCATCATCCTGGCCAGCGTCGTGACCCCGAGCTTCTGGTGGCTGCTGGGCTTCATGCTGCTGTTCAGTTGGATGGCGCTGGTGGGCGTGGTGCGCGCGGAGTTCCTGCGCGCGCGCAACCTCGACTACGTGCGCGCCGCCCGCGCCTTGGGCGTGGGCAACCCGCGCATCATCGCGCGCCACGTGCTGCCCAACGCCATGGTGGCGGCGCTGACCTTCCTGCCGTTCATCACCAGCGGCGCGGTGGTGACGCTCACGGCCCTGGACTTCCTGGGCTTCGGCCTGCCGCCGGGCTCTCCGTCCCTGGGCGAGCTGCTGAAGCAGGGCAAGGACAACCTGCAGGCGCCGTGGCTCGGGTTCGCCGCCTTCTTCGTCATCGCCGTCATGCTGAGCCTGCTGGTGTTCATCGGCGAGGCGGTGCGCGACGCCTTCGACCCGCGCAAGACCTTCGCGCCGGAGTCCGCGGACGACGCCGAGGACGCGTCCACGGCCCTTGCGCGCACACCCGGGGAAAGCCCCCGGACCGTGGCCGCGACGGTGGCGCCGGCCGCGGCGGGCACCGCGTCCGGGGCCGGCACGGCGCTGCTCTCCATCAACGACCTGGGGGTTCGTTTCGGCGCGGGGGCCGGCGCCGTGGAAGCGGTGGACGGGGTCTCCCTCACCATCCGCAAGGGCGAGACCGTGGCGCTGGTAGGCGAAAGCGGCTCGGGCAAGTCGGCCACGGCGTTGTCGGTCCTGCAACTCCTGCCCTACCCCGCGGCCAGCCACCCGCGCGGCAGCATCCGCTTCCAAGGGACCGAGCTGCTCGGCTCCTCTCCCCGGGACCTCCAGGAGATACGCGGCGACCGCATCGCCATGATCTTCCAGGAACCCATGACCTCCCTCAACCCGCTGCACACCATCGCGCGCCAGATCGGCGAGACCCTGAAGCTGCACAAGGGGCTCGACGGCGCCGCGGCCACGGAGCGCACATTGGAGCTGCTGCGACTGGTGGGCATCGTCGAGCCCGAGCGCCGGCTGGGCGCCTATCCACACGAGCTTTCTGGAGGACAGCGCCAGCGGATGATGATCGCCATGGCCCTGGCCAACGAGCCCGACCTGCTTATCGCGGACGAGCCCACCACCGCCCTGGACGTGACCATCCAGGCGCAGTTGCTGGAGCTCCTCGTGAGCCTGCAGCGGCGCCTGGGCATGGCGATCCTGTTCATCACCCACGACATGGCCATCGTGCGCCGGCTGGCCGACCGCCTGTGCATCATGCAGCGCGGCAAGATCGTGGAAGCGGGCGCCACCGCCGACGTGATGGAACGGCCCCAACACCCCTACACGCGCCACCTGCTGGCGTCGACCCCCAAGGGCGCCCCGGCCCCTCCCGACACCGGCGGCGCGCCGTTGGCGGCCTGCGACGACCTCAAGGTCTGGTATCCCATCAAGGCGGGGATTCTCCGGCGCACCGTGGACCATGTGCGCGCCGTGGACGGCATCTCCATGGAGCTTCACCCGGGACAGACCGTGGGCGTGGTGGGCGAGAGCGGCTCGGGCAAAACCACGCTGGGGATGGCGCTGCTGCGCCTCACCGCAAGCAACGGCTCGGTGCGCTTCGACGGGCGCGAGATCCAGGGACTGCGCTCGCGCGCGCTGCGGCCGCTGCGGCGCGACATGCAGGTGGTGTTCCAGGACCCCTACGGCTCGCTCAACCCGCGCCTCTCCGTGGCGCAGATCATCGAGGAGGGTCTGGTGGTCCACGGGCTCGGGCGCACGGCCGAGGAGCGCGACGCGCTCATCGTCGAGGCCCTGCGCGAGGTGGAACTGGAGCCCGAGGCGCGCCACCGCTATCCCCACGAGTTCTCGGGGGGACAGCGCCAGCGCGTCGCCATTGCCCGGGCCATGGTGCTGAAACCGCGGTTCGTGGTGCTGGACGAGCCCACCTCCGCCCTGGACGTGTCCGTGCAGGCACAGATCGTCGGGCTGCTGCGGCGTCTCCAGGCACAACACCGCTGCGCCTACCTGTTCATCAGCCACGACCTCAAGGTGGTGCGCGCCATGAGCCACCACGTCCTGGTGGTGCACCGGGGCGTGGTCGTGGAGCAGGGTCCGGCCGCGGCCATCTTCGAGGCGCCGCGGCACGAGTACACGAAGGAACTCGTGGCCGCCGCGTTCGACATTTGATCAGCCGGTGGGGGCCGGCAGCGGGATTCTCACGACGCCCTCGGGCAGTTCCTGGACGAAGTGGGATTCGGGCAGGGTGACGTTCAGCTCGGGCTCGTCGTAGCGGATCTCGTAGGAGCGCCGGAGCGGAGGGGTTTCCAGCGTGATCTTCAGCGGGAAGGGACCGGCGGAGGTATCGGTGAAGTCTTCGAAGGTGGCGACGTACCAGGGCTTGCCCGAAGGGCCGAAGCGTTGCCAGCGCACCGGCGCCTGGATTTGCGCATCGAAGGTGAGGACATCGGCGCCGCCGCCCGCCCGTGTGCGCCGCAGCACAGAGCCGTCCGCGCTCCAGGCGGCGCCCGGCCGCACCGGCGGAAGACCCATCATCAACGCCACCATCTCCTCCAGCTCGAGCAGCAACTCGGTGGCCCTGAAGAGGTTCTGCCGCGAAGTCCTGGCGCGGTAGAAGCGCGCTTCGGAGGGAAGGAACCCGGTGACCTCATCGTCGTCGACGGTGAGGATGAGCGCCGCGCCCACCAGGGAGAACGCCTCGAGCCTTAGACGGTGGGGTCTGCGCACCAGCACCGCGGCGTTGAACGCGCGTCTCTTCCCTGCCGCGCGGTAGCTGATCCTGGCCAAGCCGCGCAACGATTGAAGCGCCCGGTCCCGTTCCTCGAGAATGGCGCCGAGGGGTCGAACGGCCCTGGGCTCGGACGCCGCTTCGGGCTTGGGGCCGGTCTGCCTGAGAGCACATCCCGCCGACAGCGCCATGGCGCATAACACGGCCGCCAATGTGTGCGTTCGTATGCTCCGCAACGCCGTCAAACTCCCTGCTCCAGCCGGCCGATCTTCCCTCGGATTCGCTCCACTTCCTCGTCCTTGGTGGCCGCCTTCAGCGCGTCGCGGTAGGTTCGCAGCGCCTTGTCCGTCTCGCCGACCTTGAGATACGCGTCGCCGAGGTGCTCGATGATGATGGGGTCGTCCGGCACCAAGCTCACCGCCCTCTCGAGCTGCTCGATGGCTCTCCGGTAGTGCCCCTTCTGGTAGTACACCCACCCCAGGCTGTCGATGTAGTAGCCGTCGTTGGGAGCGATCTCCAGCGCCCGGACGATCAGCTCCTCCGCACGGTCGAGCTCCACACCCAACTCGGCGTAGGTGTAACCCAGATAGTTCAGCGCGGACGCGTTGTCCGGGTTGAGCTCGACGGCCTTCCGCATGTACTCGATGGTCTTGTCCTTGTCCTTGCTCTCGTCGTACAGAGCCCCCAGCGAGAAGTAGACGCGATCGTTCTCGGGGTCCAGTTCCACCACCTGGTGCATGACCTCGATGGCGTTCGGGTAGTCCTTGGCCTTGCGGTATATCTCGGCCAGAAAACGCAGCAACTCCCTGCGTCGCCGGTCGTCCTCCTCCATCGCCTCCCGGATGACGGCCGCCGCCTCGGAGTACCGCTCCTGTCCCTGGTAGACCGACGCGAGCTGGACCTGCGCATCGACGAAGTACTCGCTGTCCCGGGGGATGCGCCGAAAGTGCGCCGCGGCGCCTTCCCGGTCTTCCAGCCGGGCCAACGTCAGGCCCAGGAAAAACCGAATGCGCTGGTCATCCGGCCGTTCCGCCAAGGCGAGCCGAAACTCCGTGACCGCGGCCTGCAGGCTGCCCAGCTCGTAGTAGACGAGTCCCACCTTCATCCGGGCCGACCCGGGCGAGGCCTCTCGATCTCCGCGGCGGTCGAACTCGGCCCGTGCCCCGGCGAGGTCCTCGCCGCCGGCGCGCAGGGTTTCGATGCGTTTGCCCGCCCACTCGTCCCGTGAATCGGCTTTCAGGAGCTTCTCGTAGGTCTTGAGAGCTTCCTCACGGCGACCGCGGAGCTCTTGCACGAGCGCCAGTTCCGCCAGCACGGGCGCGGAGGAAGGGTGCAGCTTGAGGGCGGCGGCATAACTCTCCTCCGCGAGCGACAGCTCGCCGGAGTTCGCCAAGGTGCGGCCGAGGTAGTAGGGGCCCAACGGCGATGAAGGATTGCGCTTCTTGTAGCGCTCCAGGTGCTCGCGCGCCTGCTCGTGGTCGCCCCGGGCCAGATGGATCGCACCCAGGTAGAGGAGCGACTGCGAATCCTCGGGGTCCAGCTCCAGCAGCTTCCGGTATTCCCGGATCGCTTCGTCCACCCGGCCGGTGGCGCCGTAGAGTCCGGCCAACAGGCGGCGGTTCTCCGGCTCCCGGTCATTCAGCCGCACCGCGGCTTCCGCCTCGCGCAGGGCGTCGTCGATCTCACCGAGGACGAGATGCGACCCGGCCAGGCGCGCGCGCACCAAGGCGCTGTCGGGGTCATGCTCCCGTACCGCCCTGTAATGCTCGTGCGCCCCCCGGAAGTCGCCCTCGAGCGCGTCCATGCGGGCGCGCATGTAGCGGTACATTGCCTGAGCTTCCGCCGGTACGGCGACCTTGACGTCGTCCGCAAAGGGACCGGCCGGTCCTTGCGCGACTTCATCCACGGGAAGACAGGCCGTGACAAGCAGGCTCAACAGGATTCCCCAGCGGAGTTGCCACATGGTATTTCTTGAGAATGGACCCGTATCCGCCGGTACGCATCGGAGCGAGCCCGTGACGAGAAACGCCAGCAGTTTCACAATGTTACTTGCAACCAGCCACCGGCGCAGGCGGGCCCCAAGGTTGGGGACTAGCTATCACAGGCGGCGTGACCGGTCAACGCGCCGCGCTCGCGGGCTCGTATTCGGGACGGGCATCACGGCGGCGGGAGGTTCCCATGGAACGTGACGCGGCGGTTGACTCCATTCGCAACGACAACACCTCCGGCTCCCAGACCATCACCCGGCACGCGGCGGCGCTGGCGGTGGAGCGCGTCGACGAAGCTTGCCGGCAGCAAGCCGCGGCGCCCCGCGGCACCGCGGGCTCCGGCGAAATCGCGGCGCTGCTGCTGGAGTTGGGAAACGCGCTGATCGATGCCCATCCGGCGATGGCGCCCCTGTACAATCTCTTCGGCGCCTTGCTGGAATGCGTGCAGGACGGCGACACAGGCGGTGCCGGCACCGCGGGCCGCGACGATATCCCCGGTAGAGTGCGGCGAGCCGCGGCCGCTTTCGTCGAACGCATGGACGCGCACAACCGGGCCATCGGGCGCCGCTTCGGCGCGATCGTCGAGCCGGGTACGGCGATCTTCACCCATTCAGCGAGCTCCACCGTTCGCGCCGCCTTGCTGAGTTGCCGGGATGCCGGACGCCGCTTCACGGTCCACTGCACCGAGTCGCGCCCCGTGGGCGAAGGCAGCGCCCTGGCCCGGGAGCTGGCCGGGCGCGGCATCGCGGCGACCCTTTCCACCGACAGCCTCGCGTTCGCACTGCTGCGGCGGAGCGAACGCGCCATGCTGGTGGTCGGGGCGGACGCCGTCACTCCCCACGGCGTCGTCAACAAGGCCGGCACCCTCGGGCTGGCCGCGGCGGCCGGGAGTTGGGGCGTCCCGTTCTACGTGCTGGCGGGGAGCGAGAAGTTCCTGCCGTCCGCGTCTCCCGACCGTCACCTGCGGGAACGGCCGCCCGAGGAGATCCTGGCCGAGATCCCAGAGGGACTGCGGGTAGTCAACCGCTACTTCGACCTCACGCCCCTGGATTGCGTCACCGCGATCATCACCGAGGAGGGACGGCTGACGGCAGAGGGAGCCATTCGCAAGCTCGCGCAGTGCCGCGTGCATCCCGGCCTGACGGAGGGGAATTCGAACCTTGCGCCTCCGCCTTCTTGTTGACATACAACAAAACAGGAGTCCGTGGCGGGCATTGAAGGAGCTGCATGGTGGCCGAATCATTGGAGGCATTGAGGGCGGAGATCCGGGAACTGACCGCGCGGGTGGAGGAGCACAGCTACCGGTACCACGTCCTCGATGCGCCGGTCGTCACCGATTCCGAATACGATGAAATGTTCCGGCGGCTGAGCCGGCTGGAGCAGGAGCACCCGGAGCTGGCGTTGCCCAACTCCCCCACCGCCAAGGTGGGCGGGCCGCCGGTGGAACGGTTCGCCACGGTGCGGCACACGCTGCCCATGCTGTCGCTGGACAACGTCACCAACCCGGACGAGCTGGCGGATTTCGAGCAGCGCATTCAGCGTTTCCTCAAGACCACCGATCCCCTGGAATACGTCGTGGAGCCCAAGATCGACGGCATCGGGGTCGAGTTGGTGTACGAGGACGGCGTCCTCACGGTGGCGTCCACCCGGGGCGACGGCACCGACGGCGAGGACATCACGCAGAACGTGCGCACGATCCGCTCGGTGGCGCTTTCGCTGAGACGGGACGGTGCGCCCGCGCCGCGGCTCCTGGCGGTGCGCGGCGAGGTGTTCTACCCCACCGAAGGCTTCCGGCGCCTCAACCAGCAACGCGAGGAGGCCGGCGAGTACGTGTTCGCCAATCCGCGCAACGCCGCCGCGGGCGCCCTCAAGCAACTGGACTCCAAGATTACCGCGAGCCGGCCGCTGGACCTGTTCTGCCACGGCATGGGCGCGGTGGAGCCGGCGTCGTTCGCCAGCCAGGCGGACTTTCTCGGAATGCTGCGGGACTGGGGGCTCAAGCCCGTGCCGCTCACGCGCGTGTGCCGCGGCGTGGACGAGATCGTCGCCTACCAGGAGGAAATGGAAGGGCGGCGCGACGAGCTGCCCTACGAGATCGACGGCGTGGTGTTGAAGGTCAACAGCCTGGAATTGCAGCGGCGCCTGGGGCAGATCGCCCGCTCGCCGCGCTGGGCCATGGCCTACAAGTTCAAGCCGCGCCAGTCCACCACGCGCATCCTCGACATCCATCCCCAAGTAGGGCGCACGGGGACTCTCACGCCGGTGGCGCATCTCGAACCGGTGCAGTTGGCTGGGGTCACCGTGCGGAACGCGTCGCTGCACAACATGGACGAGATCGAGCGCAAGGACATCAGGATCGGCGACACCATCGTCATCGAGCGGGCGGGCGACGTGATCCCGTACGTCGTGCGCGTGGTGGAGGAGGCGAGGGACGGCGGCGAGCGGGTGTTCGAGATGCCGGCGCGATGCCCGCGCTGCGGCTCCCAGGTCTATCGCGAGGAAGGCGAGGCGGCGTACCGTTGCGTGGGGTTGTCGTGTCCCGCCAAGCTGAAGGAGAGCCTCAAGTTCTTCGGTTCGCGCAACGCCCTGGACATCGAGGGGCTCGGGGAGAAGCTCATCGATCAGTTGGTGGAGAAGGAACTGGTGGCGGACAGCGCGGACCTTTACGGCCTGGACGAGGAGACGCTGGCGTCGCTGGAGCGCATGGGGGCCAAGTCGGCGCAGAACTTGATCCGCGAGTTGGGGCGCAGCAAGGACACCTCTCTTGCCCGTTTCGTCACGGCCTTGGGGATCCGCCACGTGGGGGAGGCCACGGCCAAGGTGCTGGCGGAGCACTTCGGCAGCCTGGACGGGATCATGGGGGCGGAGGAGGAGGCGTTGACGGAGGTGCGGGACGTGGGGCCGGAGGTGGCCAAGAGCATCGCCGGCTTTTTCGCGGAACCGGCGAACCGGAGGGTCATCGACAAGCTGCTGGAGGCGGGGTTCCGGCTCAAGGCGGAGGCTCCGGCGGAGGGGGCGCTTACGGGGCTGAGCTTCGTGCTTACGGGGAGCCTGGCGACCATGTCGCGGAGCGAGGCGCAGAAGTCCATCGTTGCGTTGGGCGGGCGTGTGTCGGGGAGCGTTAGTGGGAAGACGGACTACGTGGTGGTGGGGGTGGATCCGGGGTCCAAGGCTGCGAAGGCGGAGGAGTTGGGGGTTCGGGTGCTTGATGAGGATGGGTTGAGGGAGATGCTGGAGGGGGGTGGTTGAGGGGGGTGGTTGAGGGGGGTGCGTGTCCGGACGGGATGGGAGGTGAGGCACACGGGTTTTTTAGGGGGGTGCCACAATAATAAAGGGGGCTGTACAACCAAACCCGGGGGGGGGCTCCTTCGCCGGAGCTCCCCGCTCCCTTTTTGCCCCCCCCCCGGGGGGGGGTTGGGGCGCGCGCCCCCCCCCCCCCGGCCCACCCCCCCCCCCCCCCCCCCCCCCCCCCCCCCCCCCGCGTGTCCGGACGGGATGGGAGGTCAGGCCCCGGGATGATGGAGGGCGGACCCAACATCATCCCGGGGCCTGACCTCCCATCCCTGGCGTGGCGCGTCACGAAAGTGCTCCTGAATCGGGCTCTTGAATCCGCGAGGCCGATTGGGGCATCGGCTGGGCAGGATGCGCGCAGTACAGGCTATGTCAAAACCCCATCTGAGAGAGGCAACAACCCCCTGAAACGTCATTCCCGCGGAAGCGGGAATCCAGGGGTGGGGAGGGGGCGAAACGGGCGGGTCGGAACATGCTTTACGTGGTTGCAACGCCGATCGGGAATCTTGAGGACATTACGCTGCGGGCGTTGCGGGTGTTGCGGGAGGTGGACTTGATCGCGGCGGAGGATACGCGGCATACGCGCAAGCTGCTGAGCCGTTACGATATCGCGACGCCGGTGACGAGCTACCACGAGGGGAATGAGCGGACCAAGGCGGGGGTGCTGGCGCGGCGGCTGGAGGCGGGCGAGGACATCGCGCTGGTGTCGGACGCGGGTACGCCCACCATTTCGGACCCGGGCTATCACCTGATACGGGCGGCGGCGGAAATGGGGGTGGGGGTGACACCGGTGCCGGGGGTGTCGGCGGCCACGGCGGCTTTGAGCGTGTGCGGACTGGCGACGGACCGGTTCGTGTTCCAGGGGTTTTTGCCCGCGCGTCAGGGCCGGAGGCAGGAGGTGTTGCGACAGCTTGGGGAGGATGACCGTACCTTGGTGCTGTACGAGGCGCCGCACCGGATACGGGAGGCGTTGCGCGACATGTACGATGTCTTGGGCGACCGGGCGGCGATGGTGGGCCGGGAACTCACAAAGGTGCATGAGGAGCTGTTGCGCGGGACGCTGTCGGAGCTTGCGGAAAGGTTCGATGACGCGGATGTGAAGGGGGAGTTCGTGGTCGTGATCGCGGGGCGGAGCGAGCGGCCGCCGGTGAGCGAGGAGGTGTTGCGGGCGGAAATCGGCAGGTTGCTCGAAGCGGGAGGATCGGCCAATGAAGTCGCGAAGCTCGTGGCCCGGACCTTCTCGCTGGCCAAGCGCGACGTCTACAAGCGGGTGTTGGAGGTCGCCAAGCGGCTCCCTCAGTAGTACTTGGTCTCCAGGTCCACGTCTCCCCAGTTCTCCGCTCCCATCATCATCGCCCAGCGGGCGTAGAATTGACGCAGGCGCTTGCCGCCGCCGAAGGCGCCGGATTTTTCCTCGTGGCCGAGGTGGGCCTGGATGTTCTGGGGGTAGCGGCGGGCGATGACGCCGCGGGCGGTGCCGGTGCACTGTTCCCAGTTGTTCATGTCGTCCTGCTCGAGGTTGCCGCTGGGGCCGAAGGTCTGGGTGAGGTGGCGGCGCATGGCGGTCTTGATCTCGGGGGGCGCGTCTTTGTCGACGACGCAGTAGGACCAGATCTCGGTCTTCCCGGGGCCCCGGGGGTGCCACACGCGGATCATGTGGCGGATGAAGTTGGGGGAGACGTTGGGGAAGACGGTGGTGACGAGGCCGGCCTGCCGGGCGAGGTCGGGGCCGATGCGCTGCACGGCTTCGTCGAAGTGGTCGAGGAGGTAGTCGCGGATGATGCCTCCGGCGACCCGCGTGAAGCCGATGTCGCCGGCATAGGGTCGGGGTTCTTCATTGGTGCGCGGGTAGGACAACTCGTCCACCGGGACCTCGCGCACGGAGACGTGGGTGACGGTGTGGTGGCCGTCGTCGCCGAAGAAGTTGTCGGCGGCGTACTTCCAGTTGGCGTTCATGACCCACTTGTGCACGCCGCCGATGATCTCGGTGCCGCCGGCGCGGCGGTCGAACATGACGCCCAGCTCCTGCTCCTGGCCGCCGAGGTAGTCCAACAGCGGCGGCGCCTTGGGGTCGAAGGTGGCGAAGATCAGACCCTTGTGGACGTCGAGTTGAGCCACTTCCACCAAGCCCCACTGCTTCATGTCCAGCTCGTTGCTGTAGATCTCCTTCATGCCCGGCACGCCGATGAGCTTG
>JAPPNE010000148.1 GCA_028818775.1 Deltaproteobacteria bacterium
CGCCGGCGGCGATGGTGGCTGCGGCCACCCGGGCGGCCTCGTTGGCGGCGTGGGCGGCGTCCTGACGCGCCGCGATGACACGTGGCCCGTCGTAGGCGAGTCCGCCCAGGAACAGCAGCGCGGTCACGATTATGGCGATGAACACCGCATAGTCGCCGCGTTGGTCCCCGGCTGCTGCGGCGATTCGGCGCCGGCTGCGCCGAGACAGCTCCGGGACGGGCCCGCTGCGCTGGTTGTCGGGCGGAGCCGGGGCGACCGGACGAACGGCAACCGGACCAACGGCAACCGGACCAACGGCAACCGGACGAACGGCAACCGGACGGGGGGCGACCGGACGAACGGCGACCGGACGGGTCATGTGCCGGTTCGGGACCGGTGGGGGTCGATGGTGGCCGTGGCGACGACGGTGCGCTCGGTGTCGAACACCCCTAATGCGAAACTGCCCAGGATCTGGGGTGGGACGGAGCATCTCAGGTACACGTGTACTCGGCCCGCGGGCGGCACGGGCGGGCCTGGGCCGAGGTAGTTGCCGAAGGCGTCGGGGCCGAGGTAGTAGCCGACGGTGTCACTGGCGACGGTGCTGCCTCCTCTGGCGACGACGCCGCCCCCGACGTCCTCGAACACGACGACGCTGTCCGCGAGCAGGTCGTTGTTGCAGAAGAGCTTGTTGAAGGCGCCGGCCCGCTCGGCGGTGGCGAGGCTGGCCCGGGCCGTCTCGTAGGCGCGGTCGGTGCGGTGGCAGCACAGAGACGCCGTCTGGGCGGCGCGGTTGGCGGTGGCCTGCAGGTTCTGCTCGATGCGGGCGGAGTCGGCGACCGTCTGCAACACCATCACCGTGATCACCAGCATCGGGAACACGATCGCCACCCCGATGGTCATGCCCGAGCCGGCTTCGCCGCGATCTCGCCAGGCGCTCAGCATTCGAACGCCACGGCGTCTGACAGCTCCACCGCCTCCGTCACTGACAGGTGGTCGAGGGGCCCGCAGGACTCGGCGGTGAGTTCGAGGCCGCCGAACACCGGCGAGATGGTCCCGCCGAACACGATCACGCTGACCACGCCGCGGTCCGCTCGGACGTCCACCGCCGGCGGGCGGGTCTCGACGATCGAGTTCCGAGACGCGGCCATCGCGACACGCGCCGCCAACGCGGCCTCGCACTCGCGAGCGGTCACGGGCGGGGCAAGGCCGACCGCGGCGTCGCCGGTGCAGCCGCCCGGCCCGGCCGCCTGCGCCGCGGCCACCGCGGCATCCGCCGCCGACTGCACCGCGGTGCGCGCCATCGCCAGGATCACCACATGGATCCCGACCAGAACCATGAGCAGCACCCCGGCGAACAGTACCGCGGCAGCGATCGCCTCACCCCGCTCGTCACGGCGCCGCCCCGGCCGCCAGCGACCCGACAGGCTTGCCGCCTGCGCCGGCTCGCCGGACGGCCCCAAGACCGTGACCCGGCCGCGAGCGCCCCACCGACTCACGCCGCCGTCAGCCCGCGAAGACCCTGGCGTGAGATGCTCGCGTCGCCTGTCCAGACGCCTACGGATCCACACATACGTTGGGAGTCACGTCGGTGTCCCAACTGTAGTCGTACTCCTCGCACAACGCCTGGGTGCGAAACCGGCTCGGCTGGAACGTTACGTTCTGTCGCTCCAAGTCATTAGCGGCATCCCCACCCCGCATCAGAATCACCGCCGAGATCGTTACCGCCATCGCAAGCAAGGCCGCCATGATTATCACAGTCTGAAGCGCCATCCCCCGCTCACCACACCACCTGCAATTCGAGTGTGGAGACCTCATTGGCGCTTGACGATGGGCGCGGGGGCGAGGCCCTGCGCCCGCACTCTGATCCGCCCGGGGTCTCTAGGAGAGCGATGAGCATGTCCCCGAATCGCGATTCTGTGATCGCAAAACCCCAGGTCAGAGGCTTGTGTGTCACGTGGGATCGGCATTACTCAACAGTCTCCTACGGTCCCAACAGAGATAGCTCGGGTGCTCTCCCCACGCTCAGCGATCGGGCATGGGATCACTAATCGCTAACCCGCACCCCACACATTAGGGGGAGGGCTCGCAGTAGCCGTCTCCGTCCTGCACACCGGCGGCGGGATCGCGATTCACGTCAGTAATGCCGACTCTCGTGAGCCCTTCGAGCGCAGAAGTGCCGGCCCCTGGCATAGCCGCAGCAGGCACCCAAGTGAAGCCGCCAGTCCTGCAGAGGAGCGGGCTAGTGATTGCGTACATCGACACGTCCTCGCTGTCTTCCAGCGCCTGGGTTTCCTCGGCAGCTCGGTTGAACAGCACGGCGGCGACCGCGCCGGCGATAGCGAGCAGCACGACCATGATTATGATCGTCTGGAGGGCGATGCCTCGCATGTCGCCGCCGCGAGCAGCGGCCAGCCTCCTAGCGAACGGCAGCGACTGGAGACGCCGCCCTGCTATGTAGCCTAGTACGCAAGCTGTCGGCAGACCTACGGCCAACGAAATAAGCATGAGAACCTCCTCGCTTGCCGCCACCTCAAGGCGACCCTACGTCCGAGTGTAGCGATCGGGGAGACGCTCCGCAAATTTTCACTTCCGCACGGTCGGCGCGAGCCGTGGAGGGCGCTGCGTGCCCTGCAGGTGCCGCTGGAGATCCATCCGTCCAGCGTGCTGGCGAACACGTCGCGCGCGTTGGCCGCTGGTCGGGCGCGACCGGGCTCCGCGTCCCAGCCTCGACGACGGTTGACGACCGCGAGGACTGCCGTCGTGAGCAGCGCGGCACCCGTGACTGCGGCGACGGCGGCGTCCACGTATCCGGGCACCAACCATCGAAGCTCCGTCGTGCCCCGGTCCGCCCAAGCCACGATGTGGCCCGGCCCGCCCTTCAGCACCGGCGTGCCGCCCCCGGAGGTCCAGTAGGGATCCCAGGGGATCCGTACCCACACCCATCCGGCCCTGTCGGCGCTGATGGCGAGTCGGTCTCCGGTGGCGTGCAGCGCGACTCCCCGGGCGGACTCGTCGGGAGGATGGCCCCGAGCCTGTCCGGACCATCGCACGGGCACCGCGCTCGCTTGCGGCCCCGTCTCGGACCGCTGGCCGTCGCCCGGCGCTCCGATCTCGATCCACCAGTCGACAGCGGCTCGGTGCCAGGAATCGTCGTCGAGGTGGGGCGTGACGGCCACACCCGAAGCTGAGATGTCGGGCAGCTCAGTGATCTTCGCCGCGCCGTCAGCATTGCAGACGACGAGCCGGCGGGCCCCGAGGGCCTCAGCCGCCGCCATCGCCGACAACTCCGGACTCCCCGCAGCATCCCACGCCTCGAACCAATGCGGGCGCAGTCCACCGGCCGCCCGATAGCCGCCGCGGCGCAGTTCGGCCGCGGCATCGACGAACTCCGCGGTCGCGCTGGTCTCCTTGTAGAGACCGGAAAGGGGGCGCATATCCCCGCTGGTGCGGGCCGTCGTGTGCCAAGGGTTGCGCCATCCGCAGATTGCCACGTCACCCGACGAGGAATTGTAGAGTTGATCGAGGTACACGAGTCCCTCGCTGCCGGGCGCGCCATATGAGGCGTCTGCCGCCAGGAGTGCGTCTGCCGGGCCGGCAGGCGGCACAGGGTTGCGGATCAGAGCCCAGAGGGGCACCCAGACAAGAACAGCGGCCCAGGCCAGAGCGGCGCCCCAGGCGACGACGCGTCGCGGACGCCACATCAGCCACAGGCCCAGGGGCAGGGCCTCGAGGCGCAGCGTGACGAGGACGAACACGACAAGAGAGCCGGCGCCGAGCGCCGCCCAGGCCGGCCGGACCGGCCTCGTCTCCTCGTCGGGCCCGTCCGAAAACAGGCCGGCGGTGCCCAGCGCGGCCAACAGAATGGGGAACTCCAACCAACGCTCCGGCCGCAGGTAGCCGAACAGGTCGGCCGCGGCCGCCGCCAGCAGGCCGGCCAGGGCGGCGCCGGCGAGTCGTCGGGCGGAACTGTCGCCGCGGCGGGCCGCCCACGCCGCGCCCACGGCCAGCACAGCAAGAACCGCCACGCCCCAATCGCTGCTGTAGTCCCAGGCCTCTGAGAGGGGAACCTCCCAGCGCACCAGGCGTTCGCGGCCGTGCAGGAACGGCACCAGCCACCAGGCGCTCACCGCCGAGGCAGCGGCTGCGGCGGTGGCGGCCCAGCGGAGGGCCTGGCGGAACGATGCGCCGCTGGTGGCCAGCAGCACGACGCAGGCGGCAGCCACGCCGGGCAGGACGGTGGCGTTGAACAGCAGCGCCACGCCGGCCAGCGCGCCGCACGTCGCCGGTCGCTGCGGACGCGCCGCCCAGGCCGCCGCGTGGAGCCCGACGGCCACCGCCACCATGGCGGGCCACGACCCGAAGAAGGTGGGCCGGAGATGGAATCCTGACAGGAACCAGTGCATGTGGGCCGACGCCGCGGTGAGCACGAGAACCACAGCGACGGCGGCGCGCTGGGCTCGGGGGCTGTAGCCGACGGCCCGGGCCAGCCGCAGCGCCCCCCACGGCACGAGCACCAGCAGGCCTATGGCGACCGCGGCCATCTGGCCGTGTACCGGGTCGGTGAAGCGCATCCAGGCGTGTCCCAGCGGCGGATAGTTCACGCCGATGGCCTGGCCGCCGTAGAACCAGTCCGACCAGCCCCGCCAGTCCCACCACGGCAGGGTCCGCAGCCACTCCGCGGCCGCGGCGTGGCCCACCATGTCGCCGCCGGGAGCGCCGCCGTTGCGGGCCGCCGCATACCACCCGGCCCCGACCATCGCAGCCACCGCGCTCCCCGCCGACAGCCAAACCGCAGCCAGCCGCCGCCCCTCAGCACGCGCCTCCCCGGCCCCCGGCCCGGCCTCGCCCGCAGCCCGCGCCGACGATCCGGCCGCGCCGGAGGAAGACGCAGCAGTCAGCCGCCCAGCATCAGCCTCGATAGTCCCGAATGGTAGCCGCAGCAGCCCGCCGCGTCCCCTCACGGCGGCGCACAAGCCCCTAGCAGCGGACCTTGCTCCCTGGCGGAGCGCCCGGGACGGTTGCGCGCACCTCGCATTCGGGATCACCGTGAGCCGGATCTGTCCGCGGACACCACACGCCGCACGCCTTCATCTCCGAGCGCCGTTCCAACGCCTGGCTCTGTGTCACGGCCGGTGCTGCGGTGCAGTTGCCCGAAGTTCGACAGCAACTGGCGTGGCCAACGCCATCGCTACCGGAGCTGCTTGACCATCCGCTTGAGCTCTGAGTCTTTGGCGATCTTGTGGGGCTTGCCCCGGAAGGAGCGTATCGCGTCCATTAGGTCGCGGGCGGCGGCTCTCGTGAGCTTTGGCTCAATTGCGTTCAGCATTTCGTCGAACTTGGTCTGCGCTGTGTCGAACCGGAGTTTGCTGGCGACCGTCGGGTCGAAGATCTGCTTGAGCGCGACTTCGGCTTTATCGGGGTCGAACCGTGAGATCATGGTGGCGTAGTGCCCGTCAGCGGCCCAAGCGATTCCGTTTCCGTTCGTGAGGAATGCCTCAACGACTGCCTGAACATAGGGATCGCGGACGGCTGACGGCACCGGCTCAGAAGAGAGCCTGTTGAGGCGTCGAGCCGGCCCCGGCTCCGTATGGAAGTTGTTGAACCCCCGATGGGCCGCGAGCAGATCATCGATCGCCGTGGAGATCTCCGCCGCGCGGACCGGCTCAGGAAGATAGGCGGCGCCCTCGACGACGTCGAGGAGTTCGCGCGCCCGCTCGCTTCTCGCCGTGTCGCCGTTGGCGACGTACTTGCCGTACTTCACGCCGAATTCGCGCCGCTTCGGCTCGGTGACGTGGAACCAGAGGTGGGGCATCAAGAGGCGTACGCCATCGCGTGCTCTCTCGTTGCTGTCCTCGTCGACGTAGATGCCGAAGAATCCTGCTGCGATGTTGTCAGCGCGCTCAGAGGAGAGCTCGGCGAAGAACTCGGCCGTCGCTGACGCGTTCTGTGACGTGATCGCCCCTGCTCGGACGTTGTGCAGGAGCTTTTTGGTTTCTGCCACGACCTGGGTCTCAGGGAGGGTAATTACCTCTTTGATGCAGGTCTCGATCCATCCCAGCAGCTGGAATGCGTTGATCTCGTTCTGGTTTGGGTGCGCAGCGCTGGCGTAGTTCCGCATGTAGCGGGTCAGATCCAGCTGCTGATATCCGATATCTGAGATTAGCCCGATCTCCCTGGCAGCACGGATCAGATCTTGGTCAGAGATCTGATCCAGGTGCTCCTCGTCGTGAAGACCCTTGCGTCGATCTGGAGACGGGACAGCAATGTCGAAGAAATACGCGAGGTCGTATCGGGCGACCCGTCTTCGCAGTTCCGCGATTGTCTCGTCCCATAGGTAGTTGAGAGCGGCGTCGAACAGGCCAGCGCCGACAGCCGCCAACAGCTTCGAAAGGTACATCGACTCGCCTCGGCGCTCACTCGTGAGCTCCGAAATCACATTCGGGTAGTTCTCGAACACCCTGAACCGCTGTTTGATCTCGACCAGAACGCCATCGGACGGGAGGCCCACCCGGTCGAGCGCGGACATCAGAGTCGTCTCAAAATCTTGAAGTCGCTGGACTTCCTTCGAGTGTGCAGGACCGCTCACCGGCTCGATCTCCGACATCTTGCAAGTCTACACAGAAACGATTGCGGACGGGCTGCCCGCTGCACCGCGCGCCGAAGCCAGCCGGGAATGTCCACCACGCGGGGAACGCTGCCAGACCCGCGTATCGCCGGGACTAGGAGAGTGTTGAGTAATGCGGGTTGGGGTGCTCGCGATCGTTGTGGCGGGATGGGAGAATGGGGCTATGCAGGGAACTGAGAGTCCGGGTCGGGAACTGTTGGATGCGTTGGGCCTGTGTGGGGGTCTGGTGCGTGGGGGGTCGGTGTGCCGGTTCTTGGCGGGGAACCGGCTGGGGCTGTTTCCCGGTGAGATGTTGGTGGACTTGTTTGCGTCGGGTCGGGGCGCGCCGTCGCGGCCGGCGTCGGTTGTGGCGGTTGTGTTGGTGTTGCAGGCGTTGGAGGGGTGCTCTGGTCGTGAGGCGCTGGAGCGGCTGCGCTGTGATGTGCGTTGGAAGGGCGCGGCGGGTTTGGCTGTCGACGATGGGGGGTTCCATTGCAGCGTGTTGTCGCTGTGGCGGGCCCGGCTGCGCGCCGGCGTCCGCGCGCAGCGGGTGTTCGACGCGGTGCGCGAGTGGGCCGCGGCCTGTGGGGCGCTGTCTGGGAGCCGGCGGCGGGCGCTTGACTCCACGGTGCTCGACGACGCGGTCACGACCCAGGACACGGTCATGATGGTCAGCTCGCAGATCCGGCGGGTGCGGCGCCTCGTGGGGGCTACCGCCGCGCTGGGGCTGGCCCACGACTACGACGGCCGCGCCAGGCCCGCATGTGATTGATCTGATGCCGGTGAGCGGGCCTGGCTCATCGACGAGCTGGTCACAGACGCCTGTGCGGTGCTGGACGCGGCGGAGGGCCTGGACCTCACAGACGAGCAGGCCGACGCGGTCGGGCTTCTGGCCGTGGTGGCGGGCCAGGACGTCGAGGCCGACCCGAGGGTTCCGGGGCGCTGGCGCATCGCCCGTCGGGTTGCTCGGGGCCGGGTGGTCTCCACCGTGGACCCCGAGGCCCGCCACGCGCGCAAGACCCGCTCGCGGCGCCGCGACGGCTACAAGGCCCATGTCGTCGCTGAGCCCGACACCGGCCTCATCACCGCCGTCGAGCCCACCGCGGCCGACGCCTCCGACGCCAGAGTCGGCGCCCGGCTCCTTGACACCGACCCCACCAGCCGCCCCGACACCGCCGACGACGGAGTCGACACCGACACCGCCGACGACGGCTGGCTGGTGCTGGCGGACTCCGCGTACGCGTCGGGCGAGGCGCTGGAGTCGTTCACGGACGCCGGATGGGACGCCGCCGTCAAGCCCATCGAGCGCCCGCCGCGCGTAGCGGGAGGCTTCACCCGAGACGACTTCGCCATCGACGCCGGCGCACAGACCGTGACCTGCCCCGCCGGGCACACCAAATCGGTCACCTCCGGCGCGGCCCGCTTCGGCGCGCTCTGCGCCGCCTGCCCGCTCAAGGCCCGCTGCACCACATCTGAGCGGGGCCGCAGCGTCACAGTCGACGCCCACGAAGCCCACCGACAAGCCGACAAGGCTCGCTGGCGGCGGCCGCGGACCCGAGCCGCGTACCGCCGGCACCGGCCCATGGCAGAGCGCACCATCGCCTGGCTCACCCACCGCAAAGCCAGACGCGTCCCCTACCGCGGCGTCAACGCCAACAACCTGTGGCTCACCCACAGAGCCGCCGCCGTCAACCTCGTGCGCCTCGCCAACCTCGGCGCCGCCCGCAACGACGCCCCACACGCCCTGCCCGCCGCCGCCTGACCCCCAACACACGCCCTCGGCCACCCCCGCCGCCCACAGCCCGCCCGACCCCAACAACCGCCCCGGCCGACCCGACCCCCAACACCACACCAACCCCGCCACACACCCCCAAACGACAGCCAGCAACCCAGTTGCTCAACACTCTCCTAGGGCACCGGAGGCCGCTTCGCAGCTCTAGAAGCCTCCCGCAGGGGAGCCGACGCGCCGTCGTGCGTCGGTAGGCTCGCCCGCTATGAGCAGCGGCAGGAGTACGCAGCCGTGGTGAAGCGGCCGTTCTCGACACGGCGAAGCGCCGACCGGCAACGAGACTTCCTTGTCTTGCGCGAAGACGTGCCTGACGGTCTTCGTGCCTCGCTGCTCGAATGGACGATGAGGCAGTTCACCATCAGCGACCGATTCTTGACTCCCCAGCTTGACCAGCGCAAGCTCGGCATACTGGAGCGCCTCACGGATCGAACCATTCTCTCGGGCGAGCTTCGGGACTACCTTCCTTCGCTGGAGCAAGCGTTTTCTGAGGATGATCACCTTCACTTGGATGCAGTGGATGTCGCTCTGGGGTTCGCGCGTATCGATGATGTGGTGATTCTGGAGACGTACTTGCGGGAAGCTCGCAGCGCCTACTGCGTTGGTGAGGATTTTGCTCAGCGGTACGAGTTGCAGTATCGGCAGTCCGAAGAAATGACCCGCCTTCTCGCGAACGAAACAAGTCAGCACGATCAAGCTGCTACGCATCTCCGCACTGCATGGTCGCGGTGCTTCGGACGTAAACCGCAGACCAACGACGTTTGCATGGAGGCCGTCAAGTCCATCGAGATCGCAGCCAAGCCTGTCGTCACACCCAATGATCCGAACGCAACTCTGGGAAAGATGTGCGCGGCGATCCGTAGCAAGCCCGACAAATGGGAAACGGACTCCGAGTTCGATGGCGGTGTCAACACTGTCCTAGCGATGATGGAGATGGTGTGGAAGGGACACCTCCGCCACGGACACGAATCCGCACCGTTAGAGGTCTCGCAAGAAGCCACGGAGATGACCGTGCAGACAGCGGTGCTGCTGGTGAGCTGGTTCCGGTCGGGGCGGATTCGGCTAAGGCCGCAACCGAGGATGAGGGATTCCGTTCGCGCCGGGAGGTGAGGGTCATGGTACCAGGCATAGAAGTGTTGGGGACCATTGGTGCCCAGATTCTTGCCCATCTTGGAACTTCGAGCGTGAACGGCATGTTGAAGCGACGGAAGGAGAAGAAGAAAGAGCTAGAAGATGCCGAATCCTCCGACCAACCGGTAGCAGTTACCAGCAGGGAGCTTGAAGAACCTGAGAACCTCGCTGGAGTATTGGAACGCATCGAACAGTTGGAGCAGCGTCAGCAGGATGAGCGTGTCGCCAATGTCCTGTCGGTCCTAGAGAAGACGGTCGAAGCGCTAGCCGACAAGGAAGTGCCCGGTCAGCAACCCGACAGCAGGTGGGTCTCCGTCTTCACTGAGTCCGCCCAACATGCCTCAACGGATGAACTGCGGGACACTTGGGCCAGAATCCTAGCTGGAGAAACAGAACGACCCGGAAGCATCTCGATCAGGACGCTCAATACTCTCGATAGACTCGATCAAGCAACAGCCCGGTTGTTCCGACGCCTGTGTTCAATGGCGAGCTATATTTTATTGCCGAACGGCGAGTACCTCGATTACCGCGTTCCGTCCCTAGAAGGTAGTGCGGCGAACAATTCACTGAAGAACTACGGGATCACGTTCGATGATCTCAACATGATGAATGAGCATGGCCTAGTAATATCGGACTATAACTCCTGGCAGGACTACGGACTCTGCATAGCGGGCCACATTCCTCAGATGCCCCTAAACCAGACAGTCCTAGGCTTCATATATCAAGGCAAGGACAGAGGACTCCTACCAGATGGTGAACGTGAACCCAATCAAGAGTTCCGAGTCTCTGGAGTTGCCTTGACTCGAACTGGTAGGGAACTTGCCAGGGTCGTAGAGCTAGAGCTAGTACCCGAGTACGATCAAGCGTTGGCCGCTTACTTTTCTAAGGAGGGATTAACCATGGTGCGGAGAAGGGGATCATTCCTCCAACCTCCAGACGCGTGAGCACGACCACTTCGATGATGAGCCAACCAAGGACGACGTTCCGTAGGGTAACCCTGTCCTGCTAACGATTGGAACCTTCGCATAAGCGTGGGATGTGGGTTTGCTGGTACCGGTTGGCTGGTCACGTTATCAATAGGCCTCCGGCTTGGAAGTTGGCGGGGTTGGTGAAGCCGTGGGCGGTGCGCCGCTACGCCATGCGCACCACTTTGATGCTGAGTGTCGGTCTACTGATGGCTTCTATCAGGGTCATGTCCAGCCTTGGCGGGCGAAATGAGATGACCCGGCGGCGAGGGCCGGTAGCCGGCTTTGGTGCGCCGCCTGCGGCTACCGTGTCGGCCCGTGCAGGCAGACACGGGATCATCCGATGCCTCCACCCATTCTGAGGACAGCAGACCGCGAGCACCGCGTCCTTGGCGGCGGATGGCCTCGAAGGACGCGGCTGTGGCCGCTGGGAGAGGTACTGCGTCGGCGGTGACCAGCGCAGCAAAGACAGCCGGCCGCGGAGCACAGAAGAGCCGCGAAACCGCCGCAGCCGCTGGTGCAAGGGTCTCAGCCGCAGCGTAGACGCTGCTGTCAAGCGACCTGTCCGAGGCGCTGAACCGGCTCACCGCCGCAGCGCTGTCTGGCCCTGCGACCGTCTACGACAAGGCGCTCGACGCCAACTATCTCGATCCGGTACTGCGCGGTGGGCTAGGAGACTGTTGAGTAATGCGGGTTGGGGTGCTCGCGATCGTTGTGGCGGGGT
>JAPPNE010000149.1 GCA_028818775.1 Deltaproteobacteria bacterium
TCCCATTCTCCCCCACCCGCAGACTTCGGGCTCATTCTCTCGTTGGATTCCGCCTCCTCCGTCAGCCTCATGTCTCATTGGAAAACTCTCTTCATTGCCTGTTCGCGGTCCCGGCACTATGCTGAATGTGTGAGGTCAGGCATGGTCTGGTGTCGCGTCCCTCTCGGGGAGGAGGATTGGTCATGGCGATCATCATGATCTATGAAGGTATCCACGGGGCGGAGGAAGTCGCCAACCGGGTCGCGAAATCACTGAACTACAAGTGCGTGGGGCGGCAGGATCTGGCGGCCACTCTGCCGAATTACGGCGTGCCGCGCGCCAAGCTCGACGACATCACGGAGAAGGCGCCACACTGGTGGGAGCAGTGGCTGCAGGACTTGCGGCCCTACCGTATAGCGCTCCAGGCCGCCATGTGCGAGATGGCTCAGGCCGGCCCGATTGTCTACCACGGCCACGTGGGGCACGAGCTCCTTCCCGGAGTCTCCCATGTGCTCAAGGTCTTCGTGACCGGCTCCATGGACCTGCGCATCGACCTGCTCCGGTCGCGCCCCGCGCAAGACGAAGGCGCCATCCGCAAGCAGCTCGAGCACACCGACCGTGCCCGCAGCCGGCGCCTCATGTCCCTGTTCGGCCACGACTGGCAGGACCCAACCCGGTACCACCTGGCGCTCAATCTCGCCATGGGCGTGGACGCGGCCAGCGAGATCATCGGCGCCGCCGCCCGGCTCGCGGCGTTTGCCGAGACGGAGGCCTCCAGGCAAGCCTTCGAAGACCTCGCGCTGGCCAGGAAGACCCAGGCGACGCTGCTTCAGTCCGACCCGTACCGCGAACTGCCCGTCGACGTGAAGGCGCACAACGGCACGGTGACGGTGTCCGGAATGGTTTCCTCGTCGGTTGCGGCGGAAGGCGTGGTGGCAATCGTCAAGGCCGTCCCCGGCGTAGCGGAAGTGACCGCGAATCTCGTGGTGGTGCCGCAAGGGCATTCCGACATCGAATAGCCGAGCCGACATGCCCAAGAGCCGGCGGACCTTTCTTGAAGACTGCCGCCGTCAGATCCCCGTCGCTCCTTGACCGGATCAACCACAGCAATTTGACGATTGTGATGCGAGCCGATAGGATGCCGCCGTTTCGGCGACTGAACGATGGGAGCCCCTGGTACGCGATGACGGTCCCGACAAGACCCCGTGAGGATGAGCCCCGAGACCGGCGGGTCTGGAGGGTCCCGGAGCCGCTTGCCGTCCGCCAGGCGCGAGGGCAGGACGGAGCATCGATCATACTCAGGCGGCACAGCAATCCACACGGCCCCGTCTGATCCTGAGCCACGCCAACGGGTCTCGATCCATGACTACGATGCGGGCGCTGCTGGAACGGGCTGAACGGCACTTCCCGGCCAACCCCGCGCTGGTTCCCGTTTCCGGCGGCCGCACCCTGACATGGAGCGAGTTCGTCGTCCGGATTCGGCAGGCGGCGGGCGCGCTGCGAGCGCTTGGTGTCGGGGCCGGAGACCGTTTTGCCATCATGTGCCGCAACGACCCGCGGCAGGCCGAGCTGATTCACGCCGGCTACTGGACGGGCGCCGTGCCGGTGCCCATCAACTACCGGCTCGCCCCGTTAGAGATCGCGGCCATCTTGGAGGAGATCTCGCCGCGCCTGGTTGCAGTGGAGGACCACTGGGCGAGGCGCATTGCCGATCCGGCTCTCGCGCCGTACCGGGACAAGGTTCTCTGGATCGGACGCGAACACGGCGGCATGCCGGGACGGCCCGTCTACGAAGAGATCCGCGACGCTTCACCCGAGGACTCCGGCGCCGCCGTCAGCGAGGATGACGACGCGTTGCTTCTGTACACCGGCGGCACCACCGGCCGGGCCAAGGGCGTACGGCTCACCCATCGCAACATCGTGACCAACGGCCTCCAGCTCATGGAGCCGTACCGCCTCGCCGAGGACGACGTGATGCTTCACGTCGCGCCCATGTTCCATGCCGCCGGTCTGCTCGGCACACCGCTCTCCCTTGCCGGCGCGGCGCACGCTTACCTGCCGGACTTCACGCCGGATGCATTCCTCGCCGCGGTGGAGAAGAGCCGCGTCACCTTCACGTTGCTCTCCCCGACCATGATCATCCGGATCATCCGGGTGGGAAGGATTCGGGACTTCGACATCTCCAGCCTTCGCAGGATTACGTACGGCGCCGCGCCGATCGACACCGTCTGGATCCGCCGGACGATGGAAACCTTTCCGGGGGTCGAGCTGGTGCACAGCTACGGCCTTACCGAGACCTCGCCGGTTCTGACAACGCTTGGCTGGAACCACCACCTGGGCGGGGAACGGCTGCCCTCGGTGGGACGGCCCGTCCTGGGAGTGAATCTCCGCATCGTGGACAACGAGGGGAACGATTTGCCGGCCGGGGAAGCGGGCGAGATCGCGGTCCGCGGCCCGAACGTGTCGCCGGGTTATCTCGACCGGCCGGACGAGACCGCGGCGGTCTTCCGCGATGGATGGTTCTTCACCGGGGATGTCGGGAGGCTCGACGGCGAAGGCTTCCTCTACCTGCTCGATCGGAAGAAGGACATCATCATCACGGGCGGGGAAAACGTCTGGTCGGGTGAGGTCGAGGCCGCCCTCTACAGGCACCCGGACGTGGTGGAGGCGGCGGTCATCGGCGTCCCGGAGGAAACCAGGGGAGAGACGGTCCTCGCGGCGATCGTGCCCGCACCTGGGTCCGATCTCGCGGCTGGCAACGGAAAGAAAGCTCTCACCGAACACTGCCGGCGGTTCCTCGGTCACTACAAGGTGCCTCGCCTGTACCGCTTCGTGGACGAGCTTCCCAAGAGCGCCATGGGGAAGGTCGTGAAGGCCGAGCTTCGTCGCCGTTACGGCAAGGAATGAACAGTGTTTCCGGGGCTCGTGGCGTTTCGACACCCGCCGCCCATGCCGCGCTTCCTCAACAGGCTACTGGCCCCTCCCATCGACGAGCAGAACCGGCTCTTCTCCGACGCCGGGCCTTAGAGTGGATCCGGGCGTTGCGGCTTGCAAATGACGGCAAATCGGGGAAATTGGCCGAGACGGCGCTGGAGTCATTTTCGCACTCACCTCATGCCTTCGGGCGAGCGCGGAGGTTACGGCCCGCCCAGCGCCGCTTCCCCTCCCACTGTCCCCACCGGCATTCCCGGCAATCCCTCCGAGTTCAGGGCATCTGCCCGGGGTTCTCCAGGAACGAGCGCCATGCGTCCCAGTACCGTTTGCCGCCGGCGCGCCAAGTGTCGTTGTGGCCCGACCGCCGAATGACGTGAAAGCGCTTGGGCGGATTGGCCAGCTCGAACAGCCGCCGGCCGTGAGCGATAGGGACGACTTCGTCGGCGTCGCCGTGAAGGATGAACACGGGTATCCTCACCAGGGGAAGGTAGCGGGTGTTGTCGAACTTCTGGGAAACGAGCCAACTCACGGGGAGGAACGGGAACAGTTCCTTTCCCATGGCCAGCAGAGTCTCGAAGGGCGATTCAAGGATCAGACCGCGGGCGGCGGCGCCCTCGGAGACGATGCGTACCGCCACCGCGGCCCCCAGAGAACGTCCGAAGACGAATATCCGCTCCGGCGGAACCCGCCGGCGCAACCAGGCGTAGGCCGCCCGGGCATCGTCGTAGAGTCCCGACTCCCAGGGCTTTCCCTCGCTTCGGCCGAACCCCCTGTAGTCGAACAGGAAGACTCCTGCCCGCAGTTCCTTGTGGATCGCGGCGATGTTGTGAGCCCGGTGGGAGAGATTGCCCGCGTTGCCGTGCGCCCAGAGCAGCACGGGGCGGTCGGGACCGGGAGGTCTCACGTACCAGCCGTGCAGCCGGACGCCGTCACCGGCCTGGAAATTCACGTCCTCGAACGGGACTCCGTAGTCGGCCGGTGTGACGGTGATCTCGCGGACCGGGTGGTAGAGGTAGTAGTTCTCAAGGTGGCCGGTGTAGCTCAGGGTCATCACGAGAACCACCGGAAAGGAGTACAGCAGCACCCGCTCCCATACCGCCCTGCGGAACATCACGCATCAAGCTCCGTCGGTAAGCGGACTCATTTCGGTCCATGCACATCCGTGCGCCGCCCTGTCTTTCCTTCTTCAGGATACGCTTCCCGGCGGTACGGTGGAAGGCCCAGTGGGTCGAGGAGCCTGTGACAAACCTCGACGCTTTCTGGAGGCAGGCCCAGGACCTTCCGGAAACTCACGTATCACGGACGCTGCACCCGGGAAACAGTCGATCGCGTCGTCCCCGTCTCCATCGGAAGCGGGCAATCGCTTCGCCTCCCCGGCTCGGTCGGCGCTCCGGTTCATGCCGCCACCGTCCTTCCGCCGGGCTAGTGACCAGCGGCTGGACGTTCCGCGAGCCGGACGTCGAACGACAGGCTCCGGCCCCGGCGCCGACACGGCCGTGCGAGATCTCGATCCGCGGCAGTACCCTCTACTACCGCGATCCCGAGGACGCCGAGGCTCTCGGCGTTGTCGACGGCCAAGGCACCCTTTGGCTCAAGGACGTTCCCCATGGCGAATGACCTCGATGTCCAATTTCCGTCGTGCACAGTTCCCCAAGCCCGCCCGGTATACGTATCGCCGTCCGGCCGGCATCCGGGCGCTGCCGCCAAGCCGTGATGGCCCGGTAGGTGTCCCATGAGCGGCCTCAAACGCCGTGCGGCTAGTCTGGCCCCGCAGGCGAGGTTATCGGCCGTGAAGGTCGCGACCAGCAGTTGATGCCATCGATCGGGGCCGCAGACATCCGTTTCCAGGAACTGCTGTGGACCCAGCACGACCATCGGCAGGAGGCGCGCTGGCTGCCCAGCGTGTGCCCACCAGGTGCTTTCCACCTCACCTATATCGATTGGTTGACATGACACGGCAGCATGCGTGGATCCGCCGACAGTCAGCCCAAAGGTCAACACCGGGAAAGAAGGCTGAGCGCAGGACCGTGCGGAAGACGGCACCGTTGTCGGCTTAGGCTACCCTCAACAAAGTCGCAATTGGCGACGGAAACGCACGACTGAGTACCAGTGCCATCGAATCATAGGAGGGTTTCAAACTTGGCTGTTGTAGGGCTTGTCCTACGTCGGCCACCCATAACTACCTGAAAATAAGGAAGTAAAACCCTTCCCTCGAAAGACTCTATGATGCGCTCACGAAGAATCAACACATAGCCAACACCGCGTTTCCACCGCCTGTGCGCGACCCCGGCATCTCCTGGCGCCCTATGGCGCCGGCACGTCGCATCGGGGGCGGCGAAGTTCCATGCCGCGTGGAGTTTCCAACCACGGCAGGCACTGGGACACACGAACAGATGTGGCGGCGATCGGCAACCATCGCTCTCTCGGTCCGAACAGCCTAACCGTGCTCCCTTCCCTCTGGCCCGGGCTTACTCCGTCATGCACTTGAGCCCGCTCAGGGGTTGAACCTTCACCGCCCGCGATGCGGGCTTCGCGGCCACCGTGATCTCCTGTCCGGTGAAGGGGGAGAGCATCTTACGCGCTTTTGTTGCGGGCTTACGCACCACCTTGATCTTCAGCAGTCTGGGAAGCGTAAACGTTCCCACCGCGCGTTTCTTGACGTGACGCTCGATGACCACTCCGAGCTGGTCAAGCACCGAGGCCACGTCCTTCCTTTGGAGCCCGGTCGATTCGGACAGGGCGTCCAGGAGCCGACTCTTGGTCATGGCCTCCTTCAGGGCCGTGTTCGTGCGGTTTGCGGCTTTCGCCATCTCATTTGTCCTTCCATTGCTTGCGGCCGCCGTGGAAAATTTAATCCGAGGGTAGCCGACTGGCCGTCGAAAAGCGAATCGTTCCCGACTGGCCAAGCACGAAGGTTCCGGCAGCGGCGATGCCGCTTCGAGTGACGGTGGTGAAAACCAGTCTCGATTGATGGGTGGGGGTCCAGAGGGTTTCCTTTCGTTGGGTAGATCGGCGGTCACCGTGAGGATGACCGCTGTTGCTCTTGGGCCCCTACCCAAGAGAGCCCCTAGGTGGGGACCTTGACGGCGCCGCCTGTCAAGGTCCCCACAACCCCATGGGAGGCTTCCGGCCCCTCTCTTAGCCATCCTCTTCGGCCAAGACCATCAGCTCGCAGAAATCGTTCTCGGAGAGAATCTGGATCTCCGCGCCCCGCTTGATCAGAGCTTCCGCCTTCCGGTGCTTGGTGCTCTTTTCGTAACCCTTGAGTTTCGTCCTGTCCTGCGTTCCGACCACGAGAAGTGTTACCTTTTTGCTGACGTTGTCGGTCACGTTGCAACCGGCCTTTGCGGCCATGTCGGCTGCTTCCCTGCGAACCCGGGAGAGCGCGCCGGTAAAGACAACGGTTTCGCCAAACAGGGCCCCCTCCACGTCGCCCTCTCGTTTCGCCGATGCCAAAGCCTTCGGGAAGATTGGGCGCTCCACTCGCTGCAACCATTCTTCAAGGTCCAGATCCGTGTCGGCATGCGCTCGGAGCACAATCTCTGCCGCAGCCTTGGCGTCTTCCAGGGCGTTGTGATGCTTGAACTCGATGTTGAGCACTTTGGCGACATTCTTGAGTCCGTATCCTCTGCGTCCGAAGAGGTCTGGCCATGCGCGCCGGACCACCTTTGCGCTGTCGAGCCACGTAACCTGAAGCGGTTCCAGGTCGTACCGGTTCGTGGCGCGCTCGAACGCTACTCGGTCAAAGGCGGTGTGACTGACCACAACCGAGTCGCGTAACCGTTTGCGTAACTCATCGCGAATTTTCGGTAGGGTTGGGCTGCCCCTAACGTCCTCTTCCGCGATTCCGTGAATCGAGACATTCCAGTCATCGAACCAGTCCTCCGGGTCCACGAGGGTTTGCCACTGATCAGAGATCTCACCGTCCCGGACGTGGACGATGCCTATCTGGCAGATGCTTGCGCGATCCGCGTTGGCGGTCTCCACGTCGAGCGCATTGAACGTCAGCATTTCCCAACCCTCATCCGGCGCCGAACAGCGCCGCGACGTCCTTTTCGGTGAGCGTCAGGGGGCCTTGGCCGGTTCCCTCGAACAGTGCATCCGCAAGCGCCTGCTTGCGGACCTGCATGGTCTGGATGGCGGCCTCGAAGGGTCAGGGAGGAACCGCCACGGTCCCGCACCGACAGCCGTTGCTCACCGGATTCGCCAACATCCCAGAACAACTCGCATCGCCGCGGCGGCGCCCACGACAACCCCATCCCATGAATGTCGTGAGCGCGGGAGCGGCCCGTCTCCACGATCTCCCGGACAAGGCCCACCAGGACGTCGCCTTCCGGCCATTCGGAGCGCGGTTCGAGGCCGTCGTCGGCGAACAACGCAAGTTTGCCCAGGAGACCGGCATCCTGCACGGTCAGGTTCCGTCGGGCCCAGGAGGAACGTCGGTCGAACCGTCGGAAGTTGCTGCCGATGGTGTGGTCCTTCCTGAGATACGCCCGGTAGGGGTCGATGCACATGCCGCGCATCTCACTCCGGTGGATGACGTAGAAGAGATGCTCCTGCCCGGTCGCCGGCGGCCCGGACGGCCGGACTTCGACCGCCGCGCCGTTCCGCCCGGACCAGCGATCGAGCCAGCGGCGGACCTCGTGCGGTACCGGGTCCCGAGCCTTGGACCCGGACGGCGCGTTGCACGCGGCCAGCAGCAGCGCTGCCACATGCTTGCAGTTGAAGCCCAGCGGGCAGGTGCAGGTTCCCGACACCGAGAGCAACGCATCGTCCACCCCGAAAACCAACACCGCCCAAACCTCGTACGCGTTGGCCCGGCTGCCCGCCACCCGCCCATGGACTCGCGACCGGGCTTCGAATTCCACCGAACGCACCATGCCGCGCTCGAAATACTCCAGACCCCGCGAGAAGTCGGGCTCCCCGAGCGTGCGCCGGAGGTCTCGGCTATCGAACAAACCGGAACTCCGCGCCGGATGCTGGCCACGTCCACCGGCCGTTCGACAAGGTCCGCCGCATGCCGCCGACCGCCCGGCGCACCCTTGAGGAATGCCGCTCGCTTCGGATATTCATGGTCAATGCGTCACGGCCGTGGGGCGTTTCCGGATCTGACGGCTCCTCATGGATCACCTTCCGCCGGGACACCCATCACTCTGGGCACCCGCCTTTCTTGCCACGACCGGAATATTCCGGCAAACTTCCGGACCACAGACGATGCCCTGAACGTCTGGGTAAAGGATGCTGAAATGGAACTGTACAGACTAAGATTCGCCCTGCGGGATCCGTCGGATGAGACAGAAGGCAAGTACCTTGCCGAAATCCCCGACTTGCCCGGCTGCCGCGCCTGGGGAGATACCCGTGCACAGGCGCTGGAGAGCCTTCAAGGCGTTGCCACGGCGTTCATCGAGTCCTACCGGGACCGGGGCGAGCCGCTCCCCGAAAAGGTTGAAGCAGCCATCGTTGACGCCCAGAAGTACGAGGGTCTCGGTGAGGTCATGGTTGCAGTTTGAGATACGGCGAACTCACGCGCAAGCTGCGCCGACTCGGATGCCACCTTGACCGACGCGCCCGCGGCGACCACGAGATTTGGATTCGATCGTCGAACGGCCGCAGGACAACCATCCCCAACTGGGGCAGCCATGAGCTGAAAACGGGAACAGTCAGAGCCATCCTGAGAGACCTCGGCATCACGCTTCAGGATTTCGACCGTGCGTGAGGCGTAGCCACCAGCTCGACTCGCCGCCGTGGCGTAACCCTCCTCCAACTCGAAAGTAGGAGGTTGTGTCTGAGATCGGCGAAGGTCTCACCTACTGTGTCCTGTCCAATCCGCCTCTCGCTAGAACTGCTCGCGCGGGTCTTCTTCGGGGATTGAGCGGCCCTCCGTACCCATTGACCAAGAGAGAAAGATTGGGAAATGCTATTTTGTCTTGTCAAGGTCTTCGAGCAAGAGTGTCATGCCGAAAAGTTCCGAAAGGGAACGCTCTTTGCTCGCAAGCTATCGCACTTCCGCGAGCTCGAACAAGGGAGTCGAGGAGATCCGACTGAAGGCACCATCTGGCATCATCAGCCGGACCAGATCATAGTAGAGATCAATGGTATACGGCTAGATGGGTTGATCGGTCCGGTCAGGATGGCAAGCAACGCTGCTCTCGACTTGAACGTGTTCTGTATGACTGCCCTCCATAATGAAGACGTTGAGTATCCAATCGACCCAACTGTTCTCCAGGATAGAATCATCCAACCTCAAGGGTATCTCAAATTCGGCCGATTTGCCGTGCTTGTCGTCGATGTGGGCAAGTTCCTTGAAAGAGTCGACAAGGCTGCCAGGGCGCACGGCTATCGGTTTGGTGGAAACCTAGTGAAATACTACGACCCCGGGATCTTCAACGGCCGGTTCGATGATCCGGCCCATAGAAAGCCAATCCAGTTCGCGGATGAGCGGGAGTATCGCCTGGTTTTTCAAACTGATGCTGAAGGTCCTCTTGAGCTGGAGATCGGAGACATTCGCGACATCACGATTTCAATGCAGTCGTCAGAGATCACGAAGAATACACGTATCACTGGCAAGGATTGAATGTACAGACATCGCCCGCCGTCGCGTCGATGTCGGCGCCGACGCGGTCCCAGCCTCGCTCACGTCGCCAATCAAACAAACGTTTTGAAGCTATGGAAGCCCGAACGGCTAATGCCGAGTTTTCTTCAGAATCACGTTTTCTCGTACATGCCCCGGCCGGTGCGCCTGATCCGATTGCGGTAGGGACGCCGGT
>JAPPNE010000150.1 GCA_028818775.1 Deltaproteobacteria bacterium
TTTTTCTTAAAAAAATATAATTAAATTAAAATCTTTTTTCTCCACCCGCTCGCTTTCAAAACCAACCCCCCCCCCCCGGGCGGGCGCGCGGGCGCCCCCCCCCCCGGCTTGTCTCCCCGTAGCGCGAGGGACAAAGAGGAGTGATTTCATGACCCTCGAACGCGCGATCGCCCTTGTTTTCGTCCTCATTTGCCTGATCTACGGGTACACGGCCTTCGTGGTCATGGAGGCCTCGATCCTTCCATTCGAGCGCAACCTGGCGTTCCTGCCCAACGTGCTCCCCAAGTGGTTGAGCGTCCTCGGCGTGCTGGTGGGGCTCGCGGTGCTGATCCAGTCCGGTTCCGGAACCGGCGGCCAGACCGCCGACGACGACATCGATATCGGCAACCTCCGGCAGTACAAGCTCGGGCAGGCGGTGCTGCTGCTGGTGCTCATGATCGTCTATGCCCTGCTGCTCAGACCCGTGGGCTTCCTGACCACGACAACGCTCTTTCTGATTCTCGGGGCGATGATACTGGGCGAGCGGCGCTACGTCCTGCTCGTTCCGGTCGCCCTGCTCTCGGCGTTCCTGATCTGGTACCTGGTGCAGGAAGTGCTCGGCATCTTCCTCCGCCCCTGGCCCTGGTTTCTTTAGCGGAGGCGAACGATGGTTGAAGGAATCCTCGCCGGTCTGTCGACCGCCTTCAGCATTCAGAACCTCCTCATGGTCGTCGCCGGGTGCCTCATCGGCACCCTGATCGGCATGCTGCCCGGCCTCGGGCCCATGTCCATCATCGCCATCATGATCCCCATCGCCATACAGATCGGCGACCCCGCCGCGGCGCTGATCCTGCTGGCGGGCGTGTACTACGGCGCCATCTTCGGCGGCTCCACTTCCTCCATCCTCATCAACGCGCCCGGAGTGGCCGGCACCGTCGCCACGGCGTTCGACGGCTACCCCCTGGCGCGGCAGGGACAGGCCGGCAAGGCGCTCACCGTCGCGGCCATCGGGTCTTTCTCCGGGGGCACCATCGGCGCCATCCTGCTCATGGGGTTCGCGCCGGGACTGGCCACCGTGGCCCTGTTGTTCCACTCCGCCGAGTACTTCGCGCTGATGGTGGTGGGGCTTGCCGCCATCGCCGCTTTCGCGGGCTCCGGCCAGGTGGCCAAGGCGCTGATGATGACGGTCCTGGGGGTGATGCTGGCGACCGTGGGCGAAAGCGCGCTGTTCAACGCGCCGCGCTTCACCTTCGGCGTCTACGACCTTCAGAGCGGCATCAGCTTCATCACCCTCGCCATGGCCCTGTTCGCCCTGCCGGAGGCCCTGTACCTGGTGCTCAACCCGAAACGCTCGGAACGGAGCGGCGACGACGGCGGCAAGATCGCGAACCTGCGGATCACGCGCGACGAGGCGAAGGAGATCGCCCCCGTCATCGGCCGCCAATCGCTCCAGGGTTTCTTCATCGGGGTGATGCCCGGCGCGGGTGCCACCATCGCGTCGTTTCTCGGCTACGCGGTGGAACGCAACATCGCCAAGGGGGAGGACCGGGCCAAGTTCGGCAAGGGCTCCATCAAGGGACTCGCGGCGCCGGAGACCGCCAACAACGCGGCCTGCACCGGCTCCTTCGTGCCGCTGCTCACCCTGGGCATTCCCGGGTCCGGCACCACCGCCATCCTGCTGGGCGCCCTCATCGCCCTCAACGTGGCGCCGGGACCGCGCCTGATGGTGGACAATCCCTCCATCTTCTGGGCGGTGATCATCTCCATGTACCTCGGCAACGTGGTGCTGCTGATCCTCAACCTGCCGCTCATCCCGTACATCGCCAAGCTGCTGGAGATCCCGCGCAACTACCTGATCCCGTTCATCCTGTTCTTCACCATGATGGGCAGCTACATCGGCCAGAACAACGCCACCGAGCTGCTGCTGCTCACCGGCATGGGGCTCGTGGCCACCATCATGCGCATGGCCGGCTACCCGCTGGCGCCGATGCTCATCGGCTTCATCCTCGGACCGCTGCTGGAGAACAACTTCGCGCGCGCCATGAACCTCACCGACGGCATCAGCTTCATATGGCAGCGGCCCATGACCCTGGCATTGCTGTTCTTCGCCGTCATCCTGATCTTCCTGCCGTCCATCCGCGCCGGGTTCGCGCGGCTCAAGGGAGATGAAGCCGCACAGGGGGATTGAGAACCATGAACGCTGAGACGGGTTTGCACACCCTTCGGGCGGAGCACATCGGCAGCCTGGTCCACCCCGACCCCTTGCGCGAGGTCTTTGAACGGCACGACCGGTACGAGGCCGGCGACGATGAGTTGCAACGGGCTCAGGACGAGGCCATCCAGGAAATCATCCGAAAGCAGGAAGCGGTAGGGCTGCAAGTCGTGGGCGACGGCGAGTTGCGGCGGCGCAACTTCCAGGAAAGCTTCTCCGCGTGCGTCTCGGGCTTCGATGTCCCTCGGGAATCCATCCGCTTCTACGTCCACGAGAACGTCAACACGACGCCCCTGGAACGCGCCGAGCAGGACTTCAATGCCGCGGGACCGGCCATCGTCACGCGGCGCAAGGCCGTTGCCAGACTGAGCCTGACGCGCAATCTGCCGCTGGAGGAGTACCGGTTCGCCAGCGGCGTCACCAGCCGCGTGGTCAAGCCCACGCTCATCGGCCCGGACCGCATCGCCCAACGGTTCAAGTGGGAAGACTCCCGGTCCGTCTACCCCGGCGGCCTGGACGAGTTCATCGACGACGTGGTGCGTATCGAGCGGCGCATGATCGCGGACCTGGTGGCGGCGGGCTGCCGCTACATCCAGATCGACGCGCCAGGCTACACCGCCTACGTGGACCAGGTCTCGCTGGACCGGATGCGCTCCCGCGGCGAGGACCCGGACGAGAACCTCGATCGGTCCATCCGCGCGGACAACGCCCTCATCGACGGCTTCCCGGGGGTGACCTTCGGCATCCACCTGTGCCGGGGAAACGCCCGCACCCACGACCCCGTGACCGGCGAGCTGGTGCCGCAGTGGCACCGGGAGGGGCACTACGACGCCATTGCCGAGCGCCTCTTCAACGGCCTGCGGCACCACCGCTTCCTGCTGGAATACGACAGCGAGCGCGCGGGCTCCTTCGAGCCGCTCCGGTTCGTTCCCGCGGGCAAGACTGTCGTGCTCGGGCTGGTCACCACCAAGAGCGCCCGGCTCGAAAGCGTCGACGAGCTGAGAAAACGCGTGGACGAAGCAGGCCGGCGCTGCCCGCTGGAGCAACTCGCCCTGAGCCCGCAATGCGGCTTCGCCAGCGGCCTCTACCACGAATCCCTGAGCGAGGACGACCAGTGGCGCAAGCTCGAGCGGATCGTGGAGACGGCTGCGGCGATATGGGGTGCGGCGTAGGGGCGACGGCCCGGCCGCCCCTACGGGAATACGGCAACGCGGGCGGCTACCGCCCCGGCGCGATGGCGGCCTGCCCCGCCTGCGGCCACGCGCACGGCGCGCTCGCCTTGGACAGGCGCTCCTCCAGCGGCAGGCTCTCGTCCCAGTGGTAGGCGATGAAGCGCCGGCCGTTGATGCCGTCGGACGCCTCCGACGCAAGCCACACCACCGGCTTCTCCATGACCGGCGGCTGGATCAACTGGTCCCGGTCGTAGGGGGCGTCCTGGGGGATCAGGTTGGTGTTGGCCGGCCCGCCCGGCACCAGGATGTTAGCGGTAACCCCGGTTCCCTCCAACTCCTGGCACAACGTCGCCATGAAGGCTTCGTGGCCCGCCTTGGACGGCCCGTAGGGTGAGCCGTAGGCCCGGTACATGGTGTCCAGGCTGGTGGTGACGCCGATGATGCGGCCCCAGCCCTTCTCGATCATGTGCCCCACGGCGGCGCGCACCATGTAGAAGGGACCGGCGCAGTTCACGCCGAAGACCCGCAGCCAGGCCTCGGGCGAGACCTCCCAGCACTTTTCGCGAAACTCGGAGGTCAGGCCGACGTTGCGCGGATTGGTTCCGGCGTTGTTGACGAGGATGTCCAGGCCGCCCAGGTCGGAGATGGCGGTGTTCACCGCCCGCGCCGCGCTCTCCCAACTGCTCACGCTCTCCACGATGGGCAGGACGCTGTCCTGACCGGCCACGGCGCGCACCTCGTCGGCCGTGCGGTTGACCCACTCCTCGCTCACGTCCATCATGGCCACACGCGCCCCCGCCGCGGTGAGCGCGAACGTCATGCGCCGGCCGAACCCGATGGGGCTGCCGGCCCCGGTCACCAACGCCACTGTTCCTTCCAAAGGTCTGTCAGCCATTTGCGCATGCCTCCTGTTCTGCGAGCCGTTCACGGTGACTCGTGCGCGTCACCACGACCGGACTCGTACACCAGTGTTCCCCGCCGATGCAAGGACAACCGCCCTACTCCGGCGGTTCCAGCCTTGCCTCCATGAACGCGGGAGGCGGCGCCGCTCCGGCCGGCAAGGGCCATGGGCCACCTGCATCGAGCAGCCTCCGGAGGAAAGCGTTCTGACGCTCCCGGGCGACCCACAGCGGCACGGCACGGGTCATGATGGCGAAGAACGTACGCCCGTACTTCCGTGTGTACGCCACCCCGGCCAAAGTCGAGATCCGCAGCACGCGCACGGTGCCCGACTTGCCCACCATCGCTCCGCGATAGCGTGGCGCCCCCAGCCGATCCTCAAGGGTTCCGGGATCCACGCCAGCCACCGGAAGCACGTCGGAGAAGGACAGGCCGCGCGTCCCGAGAGTCCGTTCCAGGGCCTCGAACATGGCCACCACGGCGCGCGGGCTCATCTGGTTGTTGCGTCCGTCCCCCGCGGCGTTGTCGATGACGATCGACGAACGGGGCACGCCGGCAACGCTTGCCCGCAGGATGCGTTGCACCTCTTCGGGGCCGCCGATCCGATAGGAGAACTCGTGGAAGTTGTCGTTGGAGTAGCTGTTGAAGTCCTTGAGATGGCGCAGTAGCGGCGGCGACGCATGCACCACGAGCGGACGCGGTGGATGCGGCTCGCCCCGCTTTCCGGCCATAGCGTCCCCGAACCGGAGTTTGTGTTCACTCAACGGTATGGATGCGCCGGGGAAGAGGGCACGGGTCACCACCGGCCAACTCTCGGCGCCCAGACGGCCCGTCCATACACGCTTGAGCCTGCGCCCGGCGGGGTCGGGGGTCCAGTCGAAGTAGAACGGCCCCTTCACGCGGATGGCTCCGTTCACCCCGCGGATGCCCTTGTCCCGGAGCCTCAACAGCACCCGAAACGCGTTGGCGAACAGGAAGTACGGATCGCCCTCCGCCTGCACGAGGAGATCGCCGTGGAGGGTCCCGCCGGTCACCGCGCCCGCGGCGAGAAACGTCGTCCGAAAGCGCCGGTCCGGGCGGAGCTTCGAGAGGAACGCCAGCGTGGTGGCGACCTTGGTGACCGATGCGGGATGGTACGGACGCGTGGAGTTCAACGCCGCCAGGACCTTGCCGTTCTCTCCTCGCACGAAAACCCCGTGGTCGGCCCCTATCTCCTTGCGAGCCAGCGATTGAAGCGGCAACTCGGCCGCGGCTGCCAACGCAGCCAAGAGGTGAACAGCCAGGAATGCGAGCCAGATGAGTCCGTGCATGGCTTCAGGAAGAGACGTTGGGACGGCGCTACGACAGTCCGAAGGATAACGCGACCCTGCAATGCGCACAATGTTGACGGAATGAAGCCCGTGGACTCCGCTCGTCCTGAGCGTAGCGAAGCGAAGTCTAAGGACGCCACCCAAGGCCGGGGTCACCTTGCAGCGGTAAGCCCGGAAAGGTATTCAAGGACGCATGCGGAACCTCTGGGCGAGGAGCCCACGGCAACAGGAGGACCGGACATGGGTGTTCTGATCGAAGGCAAGTGGCACGAGGACGGGCAGGTACAGACCGACTCCCGCGGCAGCTTCGTGCGCGACGACTCGGTCTTCCGCAACTGGGTGACCGCGGACGGCGCCGCGGGAACCACCGGCGAGGGAGGGTTCAACGCGGAGCCCGGGCGCTACCACCTGTTCGTCTCGCCCTCCTGCCCGTGGGCGCACCGGGCCATGATCCTGCGCAAGCTCAAGCACCTGGAGGACGTGGTCTCCATGTCCAGCGCGGACCGGCCGAAGTCGGCGGGCTGGTCCTATTCGCGCGGCATCGACGACCTTGCCCCCAGCGACGACGGCGTCTTCCGGCTGCACCAGGTCTACACCGCCGCCAAGGCCGACTACAGCGGCAAGGTCACGGTGCCGACGTTGTGGGACCGCCAACGCCGCACCATCGTCAACAACGAGTCGTCCGAGATCATCCGCATGTTCAACTCGGCCTTCGACGGCCTCACCGATGTCCGGGACGACTACTACCCGGACGAACTGCGCGCGGAGATCGACCGCATCAACGACTTCGTCTACGAGCACGTGAACAACGGCGTGTACCGCGCGGGCTTCGCCAAGTCGCAGGAGGCGTACGAGGAGGCGGTGAAGAAGGTCTTCCACGGCCTCGACACCATGGAGGGGTGGCTGGCCGAGCGCCGCTACCTGACCGGCGCGCGCGTCACCGAGGCCGACTGGCGCGCGTTCCCCACGCTGCTGCGCTTCGACCTGGTCTACCACGGCCACTTCAAGTGCAACCTCCGCCGCGTCCAGGACTACCCCAACCTGAGCGGCTACCTGCGCGAACTGTACCAGTGGCCGGGGGTCCGGGAGACCTGCGACCTCCACAAGATCAAGGCGGGCTACTACGGCAGCCAGTCCCACGTGAACCCCACCGGCATCGTCCCGCTGGGACCGGCCATGGATCACCTGGAGGAGCCGCACGGGCGGGAGATGCTGCCGGCGGCAGGCTGACGCGAGTCGCCTCCCGTTTGACTGTCACGACGGGAGCGTCATAAACAGGAAGCTATGCTTGGCTGAGTCGGATTACGCTTCGCTAATCCGACCTACCACTAGGCCGGAACGGAACTCTGGCAAACCAAACCATTGAAGGAGATGGATCATGAGTGAACGCGTATGGGATCGCTACCTCTCGGAACAGGACAAGGCGCACGTGGCCATGAGGCCGTCCAAGCCCATCGGCTTCGGCAAGAGGCCCGCACTGCTGCTCATCGACCTCTACCGCTGGGTGTTCGGCGACAAGCCCCAACCCGTGCTGGAGGCCATCAAGGACTGGCCCGGGAGCTGCGGCATGGCGGCGTGGGACTCCGTCCCCCACATCCAGCGGCTGCTGCGCACCGCGCGCGAGGTGGGCATCCCCATCATCCACATCTCGGGCCTGCCCGAGGCCGGCGTGGACGAGTGGTCCTTCCGGCGCGACGGAGGAACCGCCAACCTGTCGCCGGAAGCCCTGGAGCGGCGGCGCACCAAGTTCGACATCATCGACGAGGTAGCGCCGCAACCCGGCGAGGCGGTGCTGCGCAAGCTCTCGCCCAGCGCCTTCTGGGGCACGCCGCTGATGGCGCACCTGAACCAGCACGGCATCGACACCGTCATCGCCTGCGGCGAGAGCACCAGCGGCTGCGTCCGCGCCAGCGTGGTGGACGGCTGCACCTACCGCTTCCGCATGGTGGTGGCCGAGGAGTGCGTGTTCGACCGCCACGAGGCCTGCCACGCCATCAACCTGTTCGACATGAACCAGAAGTACGCCGACGTGCTGCCGCTCGACGACATCGTGCAGTACCTGCACGCGTGGCGCGCGGAACGGCCGGCGGAGGCGTAGCACCAAGTTGGCGCCCTTCGACTTCGCTTCGCGAAGCCTGTCCTGAGCTTGTCGAAGGGCTCAGGGCGAACGGGGTTCATTCAGCTCCCTTGCCGTTCGTCCTGAGCGTAGCGCCGCGTCAGCGGCGCGGAGTCGAAGGGCGCTCGCCCGGCGGAACCCGATCACATTCACTCTAGCCGTTGGTGAGGTTGCTGGGCTGCCCGTCCTCCCGCAGCTTCACCCCGCCATCGCTGGCGGCCCGGCGCAGGCGGTCCCACTCGTCCATGAACCCGTGGGTATGGCCGCGGAAATGGGGCATGACGTAGCGCGCGAACAGCTCCAGCGAGCGGCGCAGGTTCTGGCTGCCGGTCCACTCGTGGGTGGTGAGCAGGAGGCCGCCGAAGCCGCCGGTTTCCTGCTGCATGTGCTCGATGTGGCGGATGGCGTCATCCGGGGTGCCGATGATCCAGTCGCGCCGGTCCGCGGCCGAGCGCGCGGTGATCTCCGACGCCGGCTGGTCGGGATAGGACTCGTAGGGCCTCTTGAGGCCGATGGCGAAGAAGTACTCCATGTCCCGTGCGATGCCCGCCTCCACGTCCGCCCAAGCCTGCTCCCGCGTATCCGCGAGATAGACGCTGGTGGCGATGCGCCAGTTGTCCCGGCTGACGGTCTTGCCATACTTGGCCGCCGCGGCCTCCACGGTCTTCCACTGCTCGGAGTGGGCGGGATTGCGCCAACGGTTTTTGCCCGCGGGCGACAGCAGCATCATGCCGTGCTTGCCCACCATGTCGAGGCTCCCGGAGGTTCCCCCGGAGGCCACGGCCAGCGGCATGCGCGGCTGCTGGTACGAACGGAGTTGCAGCCGCATGCCCTCGAAGCTCCAGAACTCGCCGTGGTGGTCGATGGGCTCGGGCGACTCCAGCAGGCGCACGATGACGTCCACCGACTCCGCCAGCATGGCGTGGAGCTTTTCGTTGGGCAGGCCGAAGAGCTTCTTGTCGGTGACCAGCGCGCTCGGCCCCACGCCCAGGATGGCGCGGCCGCGGGTCAGGTGATCGAGGAACGCCATGCGCTCGGCCACGTGGAACGGGTGGTGGAACGGCGTGTTGATGACCGAGGTGCCCAGGCGGATGCGCTTGGCGTGGGCCGCGGCCTTGGCCAGCGCCAGCTCCGGCGCAGGCATGTTCTCCCAGCCGCCGGAGTGGTGTTCGCCGATGAAGAACTCGTCGAAGTCCAGTTCCTCGGCGTAGTGGATGAGCGAGATGTCCCGGTCGAAGGCCAGCGCCGGATTCTCCGACGGGTCGTGGATCGGCATCATGAAGAAGGAGAATTTCATCGTGTGACCTCGTTACTGTCCTGCCCCGTCCATTGCGCCAGGAGCGTGTCCGCGAAGTCGAAGGACGTCATTGCTCGGACCGCTCCTAGGCGGCGACGAAGTAACCGCCGGTGATGGCGTCGTGCCACAGCTTGATGGCGGCCGGCGCGATGCCCTGCGGCAGTCCGTCCTCGGCCTTCCAGAAGCTGTGCACGCCGGCGCCGAAGTGCGTCAGGTGGGTCCTGGGCGCGGGCCGCATGGCCGCGAAGGCAGGCAGGATCACCTCCTTGTAGACCTCCGGACTGTGGTCGCGGCTGTCCTTGGTGATGGCGAACAGGAACGGCGGCAGCGGCGGCGCGTCCGCGCCCGACAGCTCCCGCGGGTAGCCGCGGTAGCGGGCCACCAGCGCCTCGGTCTCGTCGGCGTTCATGTCCAGGCGCTTGGCGCTGACCCTGGCGGCCTCCGTCAACGACGCCGCGATGTCGTGGGTGATGACGTACTCGGCCTTGAACTGGGGCCGCGCCCTGGCCCGGTCCCAGGTGTCGAGGATCTCCTCCATCAGCAGGGGCAGTTGCATCAACGCCGCCGGCCCCTGCTGGCCCAGGGCCTCGGGCCCGGCGTAGCGCGCCAGGTCGCGCCAGGTGCGGATGTACAGCTCGTTGAACGGGTCGCTGCGCACCGCGTCGTCGGTGCTCACGCGCTCGAAGCCGGACACCTTTCCCAGCGAGCCGCTCCAGTTGTCGCGCATGGCGCCCACGTGGCCGAACGGCGTGTGCTCGGTGGCCACCACGCCGGCGAAGTTGGGCACCCGCTGGGACAGCATGGAGACGAAGGGGCCGCCGGTGGAGTGGCCCTCGCCGTAGATGGAGAACGTTCCCTCGGGCAGGTGCCGGCGCATGGCCTCCTTCATGCCCTCCTCGAAGGCCACGGGCCACGCCGCCATGCGGTAGTAGAAGTTGGTGCCGGGCTTGGCCCGCGCCACGGTGCGGGTGCCGTAGCGCGGCCGCATGGACACGTCGCGGGCCACCTCGTACTCGTCGCGCCCGATGGGCTCGCCCTGCTTCCAGATGGGCGTGCGCACGCTGCCGTCCGCGTGGATCGTGTCATCGGGCCAGTCGCGGCTCGCGTCCGGGAAATAGAACCGCCCGGGAAACGTGGCGCTCACGACCTTGAAGCCGAACTTGCCGGCCGCGAGCATGGCCACCCGGTCCATGGTCTTTTGGTCCCCGGACCCGCCGTGGAGCAGGAAGATTCCCACCTTGCGGCCGTCGGCGCCGGCGGGAATCCGGCTCTCGTCCTCGGGCTGGTACACGGCCATGCCGATGTCCCATTCCAGTCCCAGCGCCTCGATGCGGATGATGTCCTCCTCGACGCGAACGGGGATGTCGGGCCGGGCGAGGACCGTTTCGGAGTGGCGGATGGTTTGTTCCCTGGACACGGCGGCGGGAAGGTCGATGGTTGAAGCGGACATGGGCAACCTCCGGTGGTAATGCGAGTTCCTGTCTACTATAGACGCCGGCCCGCCGCCACACGCCCGCCGAGCCGCCTTGCCGGCGGCCGGTAATCCTGTGCATATTGTCGGGGACTCCGGTTCCAGGACACCGCCGCCCATGTTTCGCTTTTCCCCCAACCCCAACGACGCGCACCGCATCCATTGGCACGACTGGGGGCCGGCCGCGTTCGAGCGCGCCCGCGACGAGGGCAAACCCGTGATGCTCTTCCTCGGCGCATTCTGGTGCGGCGTATGCCAGCGCATGGACGAGACCACGCTGTCGCACACGGAAGTCATCGCGCTGCTCAACGCCTACTTCGTGCCGGTGCGGGTGGAAGACGCCCAGCGGCCGGACATTGACGTGCGCTACAACCGGAACGGCTGGCCCACCATCGTGTTCATGAGCGCCGGCGGCGACTATCTCGCCGGCATCAACTACCTGTCGGCCACGGACTTTACCGACGTGCTGGTGCGGATTCACGTGGGGTACCAAGAGCGCGGGAACGATTCGGAGACGCAGTCCGTCGCGGCGGCTTCCGCGGGACCTGATCCACCTGCGCCGGCACCGCATCATCCTTCGGCCGAAGACCCGTCCCCCGACCCGGGTGCGCTGGACAGAATCACGGAGAACGTCTGGCGCCTCGCCGACCCCGTGCACGGCGGCTACGAGGTCGACCGCAAGTTCCCCCACTGCGAAGTCAACGAGTTCCTGCTCCTCCGCTACCAGGCCACGGACGACACGCGCTTCCTCAACCACGTGCGCCTCACCCTCTACAACATGCACCAGAGCAAGACCCACGATCCCGAGGGCGGTTTCTTTCGCTACTCGTCGAAACGGGACTGGAGCGAGCCGCACCACGAGAAGCTCTTGTCCGACCACGCCGGCCTGTTGGACAACGCCCTGCACGTGTTCGAGCTGACTCGGGAGTCCTTTTTCCGCGAGCTGGCGGAGGAATTGCTGGACTACCTCCACCGGGGATTCCGCGACCTGTCCCTGCCGTTCTTCCACGGCTGTCGCGACTACATCCGCGTCACCCCCGGCCGGGACGATCCCCCGGGTTCGCTGCCGCACAGGGACCGGGGCATGTTCTCCATCACCGATCCCTGGATGTACACCGACGCCAACGCCCGCGCCGTGCGCGCCTGTCTTCGAGCCGCCCGCACCTTGGGGCGCCAGGACTGTGCCGAGCAGGCGCTGGCGACCCTGCGCCTGCTGCTGGAGCGCTCCTGGGACGGCTCCCGCGGCGTGGCGCACTATTTCGACGACGCCCCGCGGCTGCGGGGACTGCTGGCCGACCAAGTCTGCATGGGACGCGCGCTGATCGAGGGATTCGAGACTGCGAACGAACCGCTGCTCCGGCAACGCGCCGAGGCGCTCGCGGAATTCATCCGCGTCCACCTGCGGAACCCGGCTGGGGGTTATTTCGACATCGCGGAGAAAGGCCCTGCCTACCTCCACTATCCCCTCACCCTCATCACCGAGAACGGCGCCGCCGCGCGTTTCTTCCTCAGGCTGTTCGACCTGACCGGCAAGTCCGAGCACCGGGACGCCGCCCTGTGGGCGCTCAAGTGCTTCGTCGGAGACTTCGACGACTACGGCGTGCACGCGGCGGAATACGGCACCGCCGTGGGCGAATACATGGCTCGCACCGATCCGCGGTGATCCACCCATCCAATCCAGGGGTGGATGCGTGGTTTCAACCGCTTTGAATCGCCCCGTGAATGTGGAATCATGTGCCCGACTCCGAAGGATGGAGGTCTCCGCGTGAACCTGACCCTGGCGTACCATCCGGTGCGAGCCCTTCGATTCGGCACGCACACGCGACTGGACGGAACCACCCTGGAAATCGACACCGACGAGCTGCGCCGAGTGCTGCTCGAAGACGAAGCACTGAGCGACGCCACCTTCGACCTCGCGGCTCCGGGCGAAGACTGCCGCGCCGGACCCGTGTTCGACATCGTTGAGCCCAGGGCCAAGGCGGACGGCGGCAGCCCCGACTTTCCCGGGATACTCGGGCCTCCGCTGACGGCCGGCATGGGCACGACCCACGTGCTGTCGGGCATGGCCGTGACGGTGCTGGACGAGCACGCCGCGGGCGGCTCGCGCGGCGCCGTGGGCCGGGTGCTGCAGATGAACGGACCGGCCGCGGAGGGTTCCTGGTACTCCGGGCTGCATCACCTGATCGCCATTCCCCGCGTGAAGCCGGGGACGGAAGCCCACGCCGCCAAGCGCGCCAAGCGCACGGCCGCGCTCAGGGCCGCGGTTCACCTGGCCCGGGCCGCGCTCTCGCACGCGCCCGCGGAGAGCCGGACGTTCGAGCCCGTCAACCCCGGGCCTCCGGGCCGCCCCGATCTTCCCCGTGTCGCGTACGTGGGGCAGATCTTCTCGCGCCAGCGGGCGGCCGAACTGGACGAGCCGGTGCTCTACGGACTCAACACCACCGGCATGCTGCCGGTGCTGCTGCACCCGGACGAGTGGCTCGACGGCGCGCTGGTAACCTCCTACTACACCTCCATGGGCGGCGCCGAGACCTATGGCTACCAGAACCATCCCATCATCATGGAGTTGTACCGGCGGCACCATGCCGGCGAGCTGAACTTCGTCGGCGCCGTGGCGAGCGTCGCCGGGTCGGACAACGCCGACCGCGACCGCAACTGCCGCACGGCCGCCTCGCTGGTGCAATGGGCGCTCAACGCCGACGCCGCGGTGCTCACCAAGTACGGCGGCGGCGTGCCCCACGCCGACCTGGCGGAAACCGCGCGACTCCTGGAGTCCGCGGGCATCCGCACCTCCGTCATGGTGTCGGACGTGTCACGCGACCGCCGCGTGGAGTCGGCCCTGCTGTTCAACTTTCCCGAAGTGAACGCCATCGTCTACGGCGGCGGCAACGATACCCGCTGGCAGGTGCCGCCGGCGGGCCGCATCATCGCGGCGACCCCGGCCATCGGCGAGCTCCTTGCCGGCGTCCGCGAACTCAACGCCATGAACGTGGCCGGCATCACCAACCAGCAGGGTGCGTCGCGCCTGCGGGCCGTGGTGTATTGAAATGTACGCGTCACAACTTCGAACAGGGAGGCCGTAACCATGAGGATCGTCCACTACCTGAACCAGTTCTTCGGGGGCATCGGCGGCGAGGAGCAGGCCGGGAGCCCGCTTCGAGCCATGGAGAACGCCGTCGGTCCGGGCCGCCTGCTGGAGCAGACCCTGGGCGACGGCGCCGCCGTCGTCACCACCCTGGTGTGCGGCGACAACCACGCCGTGGAGCACCAGGAAGAGCTGGTGGCCGCCGTCCTGGACCATGTACGCAACGCCCGGGCCGACCTGTTCGTGGCCGGCCCCTGCTTTGACGCGGGCCGCTACGGCATGGCCGCCGGCGCCCTGTGCACCGCCGTGCAAAATGAGATCGGCATCCCGGCCATCACCGCCATGCACGAAGAGAACCCCGGCGTCGACCTCTACCGCGAAAGCCTCTACATCGTCGACTCCGGCAAGAATGCCGCCAACATGAAGCAGGTGGTCCAACGCATGGCCGGCCTCGCGCGGAAGCGGGTGGCCGGCGAGCCCATCGGCCTGCCCGCCGAAGAGGGCTACCTGACCCGCGGCCTGATACGCGACCAGTTCGTGGACAAGACCTCGGCCGAGCGGCTCGTGGACATGGTCCTGGCCAAGGTCCAGGCGCGGCCGTTCGACACCGAGATGCCCGTGACCGCCTTCGAGCCCGTGGCCAAACCCAGGGGCGTCGACGACCTCGCCAAGGCCAAGGTCATGCTCATCACCGACGGCGGCCTCGTGCCCAAGGGCAACCCGGACAACATCGAGGGCATGGCCGCCACCCGCTGGGGCGCCTACGACATCGCCGGCGCCGACGACTTGGCGGGCGAGGACTACGAGATCTCCCACGGCGGCTACGACCCGCGCTTCGTCCAGGCCGACCCGGACCGCCTCGTGCCCCTCGACGCCCTGCGCCAACTGGAGAAGGAAGGCGTGGTCGGCCAGGTCCACGGCGAGTTCCTCTCCACCTCCGGCCTGTCCAACCCCCTGTCCAACACCCGCCGGCTGGGCCGGGAGATGGCCGAGAAGGTCAAGCGCGAGGGGGTCGACGCCGTCATCCTCACCTCCACGTGAGGCACCAGCACTCGCAGCGGCGCTGCGATCACCACCGAGCTCGAGAAGGCCGGCGTCCCCGTCGTGCAGATGACCTCCGCCCTGCCCATCGCCAAGATGGTCGGCTCCAACCGCGTCGTGCTCGGCCACGGCATCGTCCACGTGGCCGGAGACGCGAGTCTGCCGGCGGAGGAGGAAAAGGCGTTGAGGCGCAAGCTCGTGGAGGAGGCGCTGGATTCGCTGAGGGCGGAGGGGGGCGCGGACTGAGCGCGTTCGGCGTCTTCGTTTGACCCCGAAGGCATCTTGCCCGCGGCGAGGCGGGAGTGTTCGATCGTCAACCGCCCGCCGGTTCCAGCCGCGCGAGCACCCCGGGCTGCTCGTCGCTCAGGATGTACACGTAGCCGTCGGGGCCGACCCGGACGTCCCGTATGCGCCCGAGGACACGGCTGAGGATCCGCTCTTCGCGCACCACCCGCTCTCCGTCGAGCTCGATGCGGGCGAGGAGACGGAAGACGAGCGCACCCACCAACAGATTGCCGCGCCAGCCGGGGAACTTGTCGCCGTCGTAGAAGGCCATGCCCGACGGTGCGATGGACGGTGTCCATTGGTGCAGCGGTTGGGCCATGCCCTCCTTGTGGGTCCCCTCGCCGATGCGCGTGCCGATCCCGTAGTTCCTGCCATAGGTGATCACCGGCCAGCCGTAGTTGACGCCGGCGCGGATGATGTTGATCTCGTCGCCGCCCTGCGGCCCGTGTTCGTGGGTCCACAACTCGCCGGTCCACGGGTTCATGGCGGCGCCCTGGATGTTGCGGTTGCCGATCGTGTAGATCTCCGGCCTGGCCCCGGCCACGGACAGAAACGGATTGTCCTTCGGCACCCCGCCGTCCTCGGTCAGGCGGATGACGGAGCCGGCATGATCGCCGAGATCCTGCGCGCGCGGCCGGCTGCCCCGGTCCCCCAGGGTCAGGAACACGTGCCCCTTGCCGTCGAACACCACCCGGCCGCCGAAATGGCGGCCGCCGAATGACTTGGGCAAGGCCCGGAACAGGACCCGCACGTCCGTCAACCGGTGTCCGTCGAGCCGGCCCCGGGCCAGCTCGGTGCCGTAGCCGCCGGGACCCCGACCGGCGTAGGCGAGATAGACAAGGCGGTTCTCCGCGAAACGGGGATGCAACACGACATCGTGCAGTCCGCCCTGCCGCCTCTCCACCACCGCTTCGGGAAGGCCGGAGACGGGAGTCGGGTCCAGCGTGCCGTCGGCGGCCACGTAGCGCAGCCGGCCCGCCCGCTCGGTGACCAGCATCCGCCCGTCCGGGAGGAATGCCAGCGACCAGGGGTGGTCGAGTCCGCGGGTCAGGATGCGCACGCGCACGGTGTGGCGCTCGGTCTGCTCCACCGTGTCGGCGGCCGCCATCCCGGACCAGCCGAGGATCAAAGCAAGAGCGCCGGCGGCGACGAGGCGCGCTTGAACCGGAAAAGTCGAGAGGGTTGCGGTGTTCACTGCGCGAATATGTACCGAACTCATAGTGGTAGTATACCGCTACTCAAAGCCTGGACAAGCACATACTGCGCGAGTTCGGCAAGCTGCCCCTGGTCGCGATGAAGCGCGAACGGGTGAAGGGAGGGTACCGAGTTTTTTTGCGTTGCCTATTGCCGTTCAGGTTCGGTAGAGTACGGCCCTGGCTCGTAATGTTGGCTTACGGCGCTGGCTGCGCTGACCGATATCACCCGCGCGGATGCCACGGGGCCGCCGGCACCGGAACAAACGGGATGGATTGATCATGACTCACGCCACAAGGACTTTGTGTCTTGCTGTCGCGCTGTGTCTGCCCCTTGCCGCTTGCGTCTCCACCGACGAGTATGAACGGCTGAAGCAGGAAAGAGACCAGGCGTTACGGGCAACGGAGATTGCGGAGAAGAGGGTTGCGGAGTTGACGAAAACCCTGGAACAGCGCGGCCAGGAGGTGAAGAGTCTCCAGGCCAAGGTCCAGGGGCTGGAGCAGGTCGCGACGAAGTCCCGCGGCGCACTTGAGCAGAGTGCGAAGGAACTCGCTGCCACGAAAGCGCAGGTCAACGAGCTGACCGCTACGGTGCGGGATCTGGAAGAACAAGCCAGGAAACTCACCGGCGCCAGGGACTCCCTGTCCAAGCAGAACGCGGATCTCACCGCGGCAAACCAAGCCTTGAACGCGGAAGTCGCCAAGAAGACGGAAACCGCGGCCCAAGCGCGGACGGAACTGGCGGCAGCGGCGCAATCATTGGACCGGACCCGGGCGGAGAAGGACAAGGCCTTGGCTGACCTCGACGCTCAACTCGCGGACAAGACCGCTACGGTGCGGGATTTGGAAGAACAAGCCAGGAAACTCACCGGCGTCAGGGACTCACTGACCAAGCAGAACGCGGATCTCGCCGCGGCCAAGGCCGAACTGGAAGAGAACGCCGTCGCGTTCTTGGGCAAACAGGACGAGTTGAACGCGGAAATCGCCAAGAAGACGGAAGCCGTGGCCCAAGCACGGATGGAACTGGCGGCGGCGGCGCAAGAAAGAGACCAGGCGTTACAGGCAAGAGAGGTTGCGGAGAAGAGGGTTGCGGAGTTGACGAAGACCCTGGAACAGCGCGGCCAGGAGGTCAAGAGTCTCCAGGCCAAGTTCCAGGAGCTGGAGCAGGCCGCGTCGAAGTCCCGCGGCGCGCTCGAGCAGAGTGCGAAGGAACTTGCTGCCACGCAAGCGCAGGTCAAAGAGCTGACGTTGGGGATGGTCGCCGTGACGGGTGAGCGCGACAGCGCGCGCAAGAGCGCCGAGGATCTGTCCAGGCAGCTCGAAGAGAAGAGCAAGGCGGCCGATGACCTCGCCGCTCAACTCGCGGACAAGACCGTTGCGCTCCAGGATTTGGAAGAACAGGCCAGGAAACTCGCCGGCGTCAGGGACTCGCTGACCCAGCAGAACGCGGATCTCACCGCGGCCAGGGCCGAACTGGAAGAGATCGCCGCCGCGCTATTGGGCAAACAGGACGAGTTGAACACGCGCGCGAAAGGCCTTGAGGAGCAGGTGGCGCAGAAAGACAAGGCCATCGAGGGAATGCGCGCCGAGGCTGATGGCCTGCACACGGCAAACCAGGCCTTGAACGCGGAAATCGCCAAGAAGACGGAAACCGTGGCCCGAGCGCGGATGGACCTGGCGGCGGCCGCGCAATCATTGCGCCGGACCCGGGCGGAGATGGACAAGGTCTTGGCCGATCTCGCCGCCAAGGAGAAGGAGTTGGCCGCGATGGTCGCGGAGGCCCAGGCAACCGCCGGTGAACGGCGCGTTCCTCGGACGGAGGGTGCTCCCCAAGGGCAAGGCGCCCCTCAACAGTGACGCCCTGCTACGGCATCACCATGCCGCCGTTCACGTGCAGGGTGGCGCCGGTGACGTAGTCGCTTTCGTCGGTGGCGAGGAAGAAGATGCCGTCGGCGATCTCCTCGGGCATGGCGGCGCGGCCCATGGGGAGGCCGCCGGAAAGCTTCGCCCACTCGTCCGCGTCGTACTTGCCGCGCACGCGGTCGGTGCCGGTAAGGCCGGGGGCGATGGTGTTGACGCGGATGCCGTGGGGCGCCAGCTCGGTGGCCAGGGACTTGGAGAAGGCGATGATGGCGGCCTTGGAGGCGGCGTAGTGGGTGCGCTCGGCGCCGCCGGTGACGCCGAAGTTGGAGGCAGTGTTGACGATGACGCCGCGGCCGGCCTGCTTCATGGGGGCGATGACCGCCTGGGAGCAGAGGAACGTGGTCTTGAGGTTCAAGTCCACGCACTCCTTCCATTGGGCGGGGGTGACGTCCTGGATCGCGCCCTTGTGGAAGGTGCCGCCGGCAAGGTTCACGAGGACGTCCATGCGGCCGCAGGCGGACAGGATGCGCTCGAACGCGGCGGTCACCTCGGCCTTGTTGGTCAGATCCGCCTGGATGAAGCGGCCTTCCACGTGCTTGGTTTCGAGGAGCGACGCCGTTGCGGCGCCGGCTTCGGCGTCCCGATCGAGGATGACGGGCGCGTAGCCCTCTTCGCTGAAACGCAGCGCCGTGGCGCGGCCGATGCCCCTCGCGCCTCCGGTGACGACAACCACTTTCGCATCCATCACAAAATCTCCCGACCTTACTGCATGATCGCGCCGCCGTTGACCACCACGGTCTGCCCGGTGACGAACCGTCCCCGGTCGCTGGCGAGGAAGACGGCCGCCTTGGCCATGTCGCGCGGCTGTCCGATGCGGCCGAGGGGGATCCGGGCGGCGCTGGCGTAAAGCTCTTCTTCGGTGCGATGGCCGCGGGGCTGGGCCGTATCCGACACCCCGGGGCAGATGCAGTTGACCGCGATGCCGGCGGGCGCCAGCTCCAGGGCGAGGCTCTTGGTGAATCCGATGATGCCGCCCTTGGAGGCCGCGTAGTGGGCGCCGTTGTCCGCTCCCTGGAGTCCGCGGCCGGAGGTGATGCTGATGATGCGGCCTCTCCGCCGCCGCTGTCGCAGCATGTACGGCGTCACGGCGCGGCTGCACAGGAACGTCCCGAAAAGGTTGGTGCCGATGACCCGCTCCCACTCTTCTTCGGCCATGTCCTCCACCGTGCTGGTCGGGTAGATGCCGGCGTTGTTGACCAGGATGTCGACCTTGCCGAAGCGGTCGAGGCATGCCTTCACCATGGCGTCGACGGAGTCCTCCCGCGACACGTCGGTGGCGTGGGCGAGAGCAATGCCGCCGGCCTCCTCGATCTTGCGCCGCACCGCCGCGGCGGTGTCTTCCCGCAACTCCGCCACCACGACGCACGCGCCCTCTTCCGCCATGGCCATGGCGATGGCCTCGCCGATTCCCTGCCCGCTTCCGGTGACGATAGCCGTCCGGCCTTCGAGTCTGCGCATGGGAATGCTATTTAGAACCTTCCACCCGCGTTGGCAACAAGGCCCCGAAGGCCGTGGACAAGGAAAACCGGAGAACATGAATACGTCGGTGCCACTCGACATTCGCAACGTCTCCTACTCGGCGGGGCAGCGCACGATTCTCGACTCCATCGAGTGGACCGTGCGTCAGGGCGAACACTGGGTGATTCTGGGACCCAACGGCTCGGGCAAGACCACGCTGCTGAAGATGGCGTGTGGGTACCTGTGGCCGAACCAAGGGGGCACCGTCTACCGCAACGGCAGCCGCCGGGTGGATCTTCGCGAGTTGCGCAAGGGCATCGGCTGGGTCACGGTCTCCCTGGCCTCCCAGATCCCCGCGCGGGAACGCGCGCTGCGGACGGTGGTGTCGGGCAAGTTCGCGCAGATCGGCCTCCTGGAGATGTCCACGGTCCGCCCGGTGGAGGAGGACTTCGCGCAGGCCGAGGGCCTCATGGGGCGCATGGGATGCCTGCGCGTGAAGGATCAGGCGTTCGGCACGCTTTCCCAGGGGGAGCAGCAGAAGGTGCTCATCAGCCGGGCGTTGATGGCCCGTCCCTACCTGATGTTCCTGGACGAACCGTGCGCGGGCCTGGATCCGGGGGCGCGGGAGGGTTTGCTGGCAGCGCTCCAGGAGCTGGGGCGCACCACCGACGCCACCGCGCTGGTCTATGTCACCCATCACATCGAGGAGATCCTGCCCGCCTTCGAGAAGACGCTGGTGCTCAAGGGCGGACGCGTGTTCCGGTCTGGCGAGACGGGAAAGGTCATCACCGAGATGCTGCTGCGGGAGCTTTACGAGACGCCGCTCGCATTGAGGCGGAGCAACGGGCGGTATTGGACGGTGGGTGCTTGAGAGAGGAGGAACCCTTGAAGGTCGTGACATGGAATCTGAACTCCATCCGGGCGCGGGAGGAGCGCCTCTTGAGCTGGCTGTCGCGCCACGATCCCGACGTCGTGTGCCTGCAGGAGACCAAGGTTACCGACGAGCAGTTTCCCCACGAGGTCCTGCGGGAGCGGGGCTATCACGCCGCCGCGCACGGCCAGCGGACCTACAACGGCGTGGCGATCCTGTCGCGCGAGCCCATCGAGGACGTGCGCATCGGCTTCGACGACGGCGCGGACGATCCCCAGGCGCGCTGCATCTGCGGCGTGGTCCAGGGCATCCGGTTCATCTCGGTGTATGTCCCCAACGGATCGACGGTGGAATCCGACAAGTACGTCTACAAGCGTGAATGGCTGGAGCGGCTGATGCCCTACCTGGACAAGACCCACGTTCCGGGAACGCCGCTGCTGATCTCCGGGGACTTCAACATCGCCCCAGAGGTGGCGGACGTGGCGGAGCCGGACGAATGGCGCGGCACCGTGCTGTTCAACCCCGACATGACCGGCGTGATGACGCGGCTCGCGGACTGGGGCCTCCGAGACGTGGTGCGGATGCACAAACCCGATCCGGGGCTCTACTCGTGGTGGGACTACCGCCAGCTCGCGTTCCCGCGCAACCAGGGACTGCGCATCG
>JAPPNE010000151.1 GCA_028818775.1 Deltaproteobacteria bacterium
TGCCTCAAAACTTGATCCGGGGGGGGGTTGCACCGGGGGGGGGGGGGGGGGGGGGGGGGGGGTGTGCGCGGGGGGGGGGGGGGGGCCCGGCCGGGCCCCCCGCGGCCGACCGGACGGCCGCGCTCGACGAGTTGATCAAGGCCGCCAAGGCCGAGGGCGGGACGATCATCGGCCACTCCATTATCGAGGACGTGCGGGCGAGAAAGGACGTCCTCGCGACGATGAAGAAGATGTACGGCATCGACGTGAAGTGGGAATACGTCGACTTCCCCAACCAGAACCGCTTCGCGGCCCGGCTGATGAAGGAAGCCAAGGCAGGCCGGCAGCCCTCGACGGACGTGTTCAACGGCACCCAGTCCACCATCCCACGACTTCTCAAGGCCAACATGCTCGCGGAAGTGAAGAACTGGCGCGAGCTCTATCCGCGCCTGCCCGAGGACGCCATCGTACCCGGAGGCGGCGCCATTCCGGAGCATACCCGCATCGGCGGTTTCGCCTACAACACGCGCCTCGTGCCCAAGGACAAGGTGCCGACGAAACTGGAAGACCTGCTGGATCCCTTCTGGAAGGGGAAACTCGCCTCCACGACCTACGCCGCGGTGTGGGACCGCGCGAGCGTGAGCGAGCAGGGCACCTTCGATGAGGAAAAGGCCGCACGCATCCGCGGCCTGCTGTCGGAGCTGGTCAAGAGGGGGCACATCGTCGGCCTCATCGGCTGCGGCGACGAGAACCGCATCGCCAGCGGCGAGTTCGTCGGGCTGGCGATGATGTGCAGCGCCAACAACGTGTGGAAAGGGGCGGCCAAGGGTGCGCCGCTGGGGATGGCCTACATCGAGGAAACCAACAACCTGAGCCACTCGTACATGGGGTTGTTGAAGCAGGCCAAGTATCCCAACACGGCCAAGCTGTTCATGGTGTTCATGCAGACGCCGGAGGGACAGGCGCTCAACCGGAAGTGGGAACTGGCGGACACCAGCTACTATCCCGAGAACACCATGTACAAGATCGCCAAGGACCTGAGGGACCGGGGCGTGGCGCCGCCGTACATCAGCATTCCGACGTACATGAAGGTCAAGCCGCAAGTGGAAAAGTGGAAGAGCGAGTACAAGAAGATCCTGGTGGGTCAGAAGAAGTAGGCGGATTCCCGCCCCCGATCGGGGTCGAGGGCAAGCTTTCGCTGGAATGACCGTGTCGCGGCGCGGCGCCGTGCTGCGATGAGGCCAGCTTTATGGACACCACCGTAACAGTCGACAGACCCGCGGGCGCGCGCCTGGGGCGTTTCCTGGGCGCGCGCTTCCTGCTTATCGCGTTCACCGGCGCGGTGCTGTCGGTGGTGCTGGTTCTGCTGGCGGTGGTCCTGGACATCGCTTTCCAGGACCCGCTGGATTCCTCCGTCTATACGCTCAAGAACTTCAGCGACCTCTACCTGGACCCCTTCGTCTACGGGGCACTGTACAACACGGCGGTTTTCACGGCGGTGACGGTGTTCGTCGCCCTGGTGTTCGCGGTGCCCATCGCGTGGCTCGCGGAGCGCACCGACCTTCCCGGCCGGAGCCTGGTCTTTCCGCTGATGACCGCCAGCGCCATCATCCCGGGCACCTTCGGCGCCCTGGGCTGGCTGTTCATGTTCCATCCGAGGATCGGCACCATCAATCACTGGCTGATGAATCTGGTGCCGTTCATCGACTCCCCGCCCATCAACATCGTTTCGGTGTCGGGCATGGGGTTCATCTCGGGCCTCGGGCTCTCGTCGCTGGCGTTCATCATGCTGGCGGCTACGTTCCGCGCCATGGACCCGGCCCTGGAGGAGAGCGCGCAGATCCATGGCCTGAGCTTTCCCCAGCGAATCTGGCACGTGACGCTGCCGCTCATGTGGCCGGGCATCCTGGCGGCGGGCATCTACGTCGGCACCATCGGCCTCGCCTCCTTCGACGTCCCCGCCATCATCGGCATGGCGAACCGCATCTTCACCTTCAGCACGTTCGTATTCAACGAAGCGGACCCGCAGGAGGGGCCGCCGAACTTCAGCATCGTCGGCGCGGCCAGCGTGCTGATGATCGTGGTGGGGTTGCTGCTGAGCTGGTGGTACCTGAAGGTGATCAGCCGCTCCCACCGCTACACGGTGGTCACCGGCAAGAGCTACCGTCCCAACATCGTCCCGCTGGGACGGTGGTGGATCGCGGGCTGGGCGTTCATCGGCATCAAGCTGGGGCTGGGCATCGTGTTTCCGTTTCTGGCCTTGGTGTGGGCTTCGCTGATGCCCTACTTCCAGCCGTTCTCCATGCAGGCGCTGGCGTTCGTGTCACTGGACAACTTCCGGCAGATCCCCTGGGACATCTTCTGGATGGCGACCAAGAACACCGCGATCCTGACGCTGACCGTGCCGACGATCCTGATGTTCATCGGACTGGCGATCTCGTGGGTGGTGATCCGTTCCGGGTTCCGCTACGCGTGGCTGGTGGACATGATCGCGTTCCTGCCCCACGCCGTGCCCAACCTCATCTTCTCCGTGGCCATCCTGGTCATCGCGCTGTTCTGGCTTCCGGAATACATCCCCTTCTACAACACCGTGTACATCATCCTGGTGGTCTTCGTGATCGCGCGCATCAGCTTCCCCACCCGGGTCTACAACAACGCCTTGCTGCAGATACACAAGGAACTGGACGAGGCCGCCTACGTCTCTGGACTCGGCCCCTTCGGCGTGCTGCGGAACATCCTGGTGCCGCTGCTGGCGCCGGCGACGCTCTATGCCTGGATCTGGGTCGCGCTGCTTTCGTACCGGGAACTGACCCTGGCCGCCTTCCTCACCGCCAAGGACAACCAGACCCTGCCCACCCTGGTGCTGAGCTTCGTCACCCGCGGCGAGTCCACCGTGGCCGCGGCCATCTCGCTGCTCCTCCTGGCCTTCATGGTGCCGCTGGTCGTGCTGTACTTCTTCTTCGGCCGCCGCACGTTGCAACTGGGCGGCGCCTGAGCCAGGACGACCTCAATTCAAACGTTCACCGGTATCCGGCGAAAAGTACGAAACTCTGCCGAGATCGAAGGCCAGGTTGAGAGTCGAGCCGGGTTGAGCCTGAGTCTCGGAATGAAGTCGCGCCGTGACCTGTTTGCCGCCAAGCAAGGTAACGACAAAGGTGTCGGCGCCAGCCGGTTCCACCATGTCGATCAGGCATTCCGCCGTCTGAACGTCCTCGCCGGCGCGAAATCCCGCCTCCACGATATCCTCGGGCCGAAGCCCCAGGACCACCTCTTCAGGCAGATCGTCGCGGTGGCTGTCGATCAACACGAACGGCGAGGCCCCGGCCCGCTCGATCTCGATCCTCCTGCCGTTGCCGTCTCGCGATGTCCTGGCCGGGATCAGGTTCATCGCGGGGCTTCCCATGAAGTCGGCGACGAACAGGTTGGCCGGGCGCCCGTATATTTCGGCCGGTGAGCCGATCTGCTGCACGACCCCATCCTTGAGAACCACGATCTTGGTCGCAAGCGTCATCGCTTCGATCTGGTCATGGGTCACGTAGACCATCGTGGCGCCGAGGTCGTGATGCAGCTTCTTGATTTCCAGGCGCATCTCGACCCGCAGCTTGGCGTCGAGATTCGACAGGGGTTCATCGAAGAGGAACAATTGGGGATCGCGCACAAGCGCCCGGCCCATGGCCACGCGTTGGCGTTGGCCGCCGGAGAGCTGACTGGGACGCCGGTCGAGAAGCTCCTCGATCTGAAGCTGCCGCGCCACCTCCTGCAACTTCCTGGCCTGGCTCGCCCGGTCCACCCCGCGCACCTTCATGCCGAACGTGATGTTCTTGGCCACGCTCATGGTCGGATACAGCGCGTAGGACTGGAACACCATCGCGATGTTGCGGTCCTTGGGGCTCACGTGAGTCATGTCGCGTCCGCCTATATGGATCGTCCCTCCGGAAATCGGCTCGAGCCCTGCAATGCAGTTCAGCAGGGTGGACTTACCGCAGCCCGACGGACCTACGAGCACGAGGAAGCCCCCGGCTTCCATGGAAACATTGATCCCTTTCAGGATTTCCACCGCGCCAAAGCTCTTGCACAGATTCCTTATCTCAAGGATCGGTGTCATCCGATCACCCTTTCACGGAGCCCGCGGTCAGCCCACGGATGAAGTATTTGCCGGCCAAGGCGTAGACGAGCAGCGTAGGGAGCGCGGCGATCATGGCGGCGGCCATGTCCACGTTGTATTCCTTCACGCCGGTCGTCGAGTTCACGATATTGTTCAAGGCAACCGTCACGGGTTGCGTGCCCGCTTGGCTGAAGCTCACGCCGAAGAGGAAGTCATTCCAGATCTGGGTAAACTGCCAGATCACGGTGACCATCAAGATCGGCAGGCTGAGCGGCATGAAAATGGACCAGAAGATGCGGAAGAAGCCCGCACCGTCCACCTTGGCCGCCTTCACCAACTCGATCGGGATGGTGACGTAGTAGTTCCGGAAGAACAGCGTGGTGAACCCGATGCCATAGACCACGTGAACGAAGACCAATCCGGAAAGCGTGCCTGCCAGGCCCATGAACCCCAGCATCTGCGCCATCGGCAGCAGCACCACCTGGAACGGTATGAAGCAACCGAACAGCATCAGCGAGAAGATCAGGTTCGCACCGCGGAACTTCCATTGCGCTATCACGTAACCGTTCACCGCCCCGAGAAGGGTCGAGATTGCCACCGCCGGCACCGTCAGCGCCACGGAGTTCCAGAAGTACGGCCGAAGCCCCTCACACTGAATACCGGAGCAGGCGCTGGACCAGGCCGTACCCCAAGCTTCGAGGGTCACCCGGCCCGGTAGCGCAACCAAGCCTCCCGCTCGGATTTCCTCGAGGCTCTTCAGCGACGTGGTGATCATCACGAAAAGCGGCATCAAGTAGAACAGCGCGAACAACCCAAGGACGGCAAACAACAACCAACGCAAGGCCCATTGGCGGCCACCGAACGCACCCGGCAGACTTCGCGTCGCGTCAGTCACGTTTCGCTCTCAGTTCCGAATAGAGGTAGGGCACGACAATCGCAAAGACCACCGCCATCATGACCATCGCCGAACTGGCCGCCTGGCCGAGATTGCCGCGCGAGAACGCCATCGCATACATGTAGGTGGCCGGAAGGTCGGTGGCATAGCCGGGGCCGCCGCCAGTCAAGGCGATGACCAGGTCGAAGCTCTTGATCGCCAGGTGGGCCAGCACGATGAAGGCGGACAGGAATATCGGCGCCATCGAAGGAATGATAATCGCGGAGTAGATGCGCCAGGTGGGAATGCCGTCAATCCTTGCGGCCTTGATGATCTCTTCATCAACGCTGCGCAACCCCGCAAGGAACAGGGCCATGACAAAGCCGCTCGCCTGCCAGACCGCGGCGATGACGATCGCGTAAATCGCCATGTCGGGGTCGATGATCCAATCGAAGGAAAAGGCCTCGAACCCCCAGCCTCGGACCAGCGCCTCGATTCCGAGGCCCGGGTTCATGATCCATTTCCACGCCGTCCCGGTCACGATCATCGAGAGAGCCATGGGGTACAGGTAGATCGTGCGCAGCGCCCCCTCGGCCCTGATCTTCTGGTCGAGAAGAATGGCCAGCAAGAGCCCCAGCAGCATCGAGACCACGATGAACAGGACGCCGAAAATGAACAGATTGTCCATGGCCGTATCCCAGCGGGGCGCCGCGAACAACCGGTCGTATTGGATGAACCCTTCGATCTCGTACTTCGGCAAAAGGCGCGAACGTGTCAGCGAGACCCACGCCGTCCAGGCAATGAACCCGTACACGAAGATCAGGACGGCAAGAAACGACGGGGCGAGAACTATCCTCGGTACGTTGCGTTCCAGCCACTCGGTCATCGACATCGACCCTTACGGAAAGAGCGGTCCCGTGCCCACCAGTGGCCTGTAGCATGTTACAGGCCACTGAGTTGCAGGCACGGGACCCGAGCGCACTACATCGAGTTGGCAACGGCCTCGGCCAACATCTTTACCGCGTCAGCCGACGACATGTCCGAGTTGAAGTGTGCCGTCACCACGTCGGTGATGGCACCGGCCTGCGCGCCGCGCAGCGCCATGCCATGGGCGTAACTGGGCAAGAGCGAGCCGCCTTTCGAGCTCGCCGCCATATCCCGAGCCGACAGGTGCGCGCAACTGTCGAACTCGTCCAGTGCCACGTCCGTGCGTGCCGGGATCGAACCCTTGTTCAGGTTGAATGTCTTCTGGAAGTTCTTGCCGACGATCAACTTGGCCAGCAGCAACTGGCCGGACTTCTTGTCCTCGCCCTCCACGTTGAACATTGCAAAGCTGTCAACGTTGTACAGAAACCCGTCGCCGGGCGTCGAAGCGCAGAGAAAGTCCTTTCCCGGCACCTTGCCAGCGGCCAGGAATTCGCCCTTGGCCCAGTCTCCCATGATCTGGAAGGCGGCTTCGCCGTTTATCACCATGGCCGTAGCCAGGTTCCAGTCGCGACCCGAGAAATTCCGGTCGACGAAACCGCGCAGAGTGCGCATCTGATCGAAGACGGCAACCATCGCGTCCGAAGTCAGGGCATCCTTGTCCAATTCGACGAAGGCTTTGCGGAAGCCGTCAGCGCCCAAGACACCCAGTGCAACCGCTTCAAACACGGTGGCGTCCTGCCAGGCCTGCCCGCCGTGGGCCAGAGGGATGATGCCTGCCGCCTGCAGTTTCTTGGCTGCCGCGTTGAACTCGTCCCACGTGCCAGGCATTGCGATGCCGTTGGCCTTCAGCACCTCCGCATTGGCCCAGATCCAGTCCACTCGATGGACATTGACCGGTGCGGCACACCAGGCGCCTTCACATTTCATGTGACCGGCAATCGATGCCGGCAGCAGATCGGCCCAACCGTCAGCCTCGGCCACGGCCGAGATGTCGGCCAGCGCTCCTTCTTCATGCCACTCCTGGATGGCCGGGCCTTTCAGTTGCACCGCGGCCGGTGCGTTTCCGGACAGGACGCGGGCGCGCAGGGTCGTCATTGCAGCGTCGCCGCCGCCACCGGCTACGGGCATGTCCGTCCAGGTGCCGCCGTTGGCGGCAAATTCCTTCTGGAGCACGGCAACAGACTTGGCCTCGCCGCCCGAAGTCCACCAGTGCAGTACCTCTACCTGAGGTTCGGCAAGGGCCAAAGGTGCGCTAGCCAAGGTCATGGCCGCAACAGCCGCGAATACTGTTCTCTTCATCGACTTCATCGAGTACCTCCCATACGAATACAATTAACTTGCGAGACAACTCTGGGTCTCAAGCTTGCCGTGAAAACGTGCCTACCACAATTTCAGCACTTTGCGCATACACTCCCATGGCGACGACAAGATAAGTCTTCTGACTTGTTTCGGGGCCCGAGGTGACCTATGCAGCCGACGTACCGCCTACGCGGAGCCGGGCACAGACTGGGCAACGCGTTCCGCGCGGCTGGTGTATTCCTGCGACAGCGTCAGCGGGTTCCGGGTGTACAGGATGATGCGCGTGGTGAGCATGTCGCCGATGTTCCGGTGCGAGCAGCCGGGCGGGATCCACAGCATGTCGCCGGTGTCGAGAATGAACTCGCCCTGGGTGGTGCGCGTGCCGCGCTGGCCGGTCAATTGGAACGCCACCTCGTCCTGGTTGAAACCCCGGTGGTAGATGCGCTGGGAGTCGGCCCGGACGGTCATTTCCACCATCAGATCCTCGTTCTCGATGAGCTCGAAGTGCTGGCCGCCCGACGGCCCTTCGTCCACTTGGTCCAGCACCTCCGAGGGCTTGAGCAGCAGGCACTCCGCCGCGGTGGTGCGCTCGTCCTTGGCCGGGTAGCCCTGGGCCACGTGCAGGGGCTTGCTGGTGTACACCACCAGCCGGGTGCCGCCGGCGGGATTGGCGCGCGCCACGCCTGGAGGGAGCGCCAGCACGTCCCCCTGAGTCAGGTCGAACTCCCCCTTCGCGGTCGGCACGGTGCCGGAGCCGCCCACCTGGACGCACACCAAGTGCCGGTCGCGTGAAGCCGCGGCAGGCTCGGCGGAGGCGCCGGTGACCAACTCGATGCTGACGTCGTCATTGGACAGCACCGGAAGGCGCCGCTCTTCGCCGTTCTCGCCTGGAAGGGGCGTCGTCAACACGCTCAGAGGCTTGAGCAACAGGCACGGGCGTTCGAACGTCTCGGTGCAGTTGATGACGTCCCTGTCCTCGTCGATCTCCTTCCACTCACGCTTGGGCTCGTGGCCGCCGAGGTTGCCGATAAAGGAATAGGTATTGATTTCCTTGATGGCCATGTCGTGTTCCTCCTTCGCGCTCGGGTTTCAGGCGTTGGCTGCGGTCTTCCACCAGTCGGCTTCCTTGTGGACCGTGGTTTCGACCGTGAAGGTGCTGTTGTAGACGTGGTGCGTGGGGTCGATGGGCACGTGCCAGCGCAGCTTGCTGTAGAAGTTCAGGCGCAGGAAGTCCTGGCCGTCCGGCGGTACGCTGATGACGCTGTGTGAGATGCCCAGCGGGATGATGGTGATCTCGCCGGGGGACACCGCCACGTTCTCGAACTCGGAGAGGTCGAGGGCGTCGCCACGGAACTGGATGCGCACTTCCTCACTCTGGAGCGCGCGGTGGAAGGCGAACTGCTCGTCCTGCATGTTGTAGGTGCGCACGCGCATGCTCTGGGACTCCATCAGCGCCAGCAGTCCCGCTTCGCCTCCGGCCTTCCCCAGCACCATGGTGAAGTGGTCGAAGGCGCGCAGCTTGCGGATGCCGCTCTCCTGCTGTTTCGGCTTGAGCGTGGACACGCCCACGAGGGAGTCGTAGTCACGCTCCACCACCGTGAGGTCGTCGGGCTCGTCATCCCAGAAGTGCATCTTCTCCGTCACGCGCCCGCGGACGTCTTCGTTGGGGGTCTCCAGGCCGCTCCAGTTAGGGCCGCCGTGGCGTTTCACGACGAATGACTGGTGGCTCGTGTACTTCTCCTCGTCCAGGACGTAGTCCACGGCCTCGCGGTTGATGCAGAAGTAGCGCAGGCTGTCGTTGCGTCCGATGGAGCGATGGGAGATGCCGCCGGGGACCAGCATCACCTCGCCCGGCGTCATCTCGTAGACGCCGAACTCCGTCTCCACCGTGGTGTTGCCGCAGAACTGGAAGTAGAGCATGTCGCAGTCGACGTAGCGGTGAAACGCGTCCTGGACGCCGACGACACTTTCGGCGCCGATCCGGTGGTTCTCGTTCTCCAGGAACACCAGCGACTGGTTGGGGACGCTGAGCATGTCGAATGGGCGGAACTTGGGATTGTAGCGAGTGCTGCGGGCCGTATTCATCAGACCCGCCTTCTTCCGTTCGGACCACGCGGCCAAGCCGGGTCTGGGGAAGTCCTTCCACGTGGTCATGAACTCGCCGATGTCCTTCTGCGAGTAGACCTTCTTCTCGGCGGCTTCGATCTGTTCCTTGGTGGCCATGGGCGTCCTCCGAGGCAGGGCGTGCGGCTACGGTTGCGGACGGCGTCCCCCTGCCGTTGTTTGTTCGCGACACGCATGGGACGATACATCACCCGACACGCGGTTGGCAATACGGCCGGTACCAACACCCCGAATACGCCATTCCCCCGCGGAACAGGCTGTGTAAAACCCCATCTGAGAAAGGCAACAACCCCCTGAAACGTCATTCCCGCGGAAGCGGGAATCCAGGAGGGGTGAGGCGGGGAAACGCCGCCGTAGCGCCCCGCCACCGCCCCTGGATTCCCGCTTCCGCGGGAATGACGTTTTGTTACGAAGGGGCGTTGTGAGTTTCGACACAGGCGGTTTCGCAAGAATGTCGATTCGGTTTTTTGGCGGAGGCTGCCGTGGGATTTGACCGCCAGCGTGCAACGCAGTATGTGCAGTGTATCTGCAACTGAACGGCGTCTTCGGGTACCCCCGCAACGCCGCCATGACATTGACTCGTCAGGAGACCTGTATGCGTTTGAAGGACAAGATCGCCATCGTCACAGGGGCCAACGCCGAGTTCGGCAGCATCATCAGCAAGGCGTTCGCCGCCGAGGGGGCCGACGTCGTGTGCGCCGACTGGAAGCAGGAGGACGCGGACGTCGCGGCGGAGCGCGTGCGCGCGGCCGGTCGCGAGGCACTGGCGCTGGGCGTGGACCTGCGGGAGAAGGAGGAGGTCGAGGTCATGGTGCGGCGCACCGTGGAGACCTACGGGCGACTCGACATCCTGGTCAACGCCACGGCGCGCCCGCATCACCAGGAGTTCCTGAACTTCAAGGAAGAGGACTTCGACGACACGCTGGCGCGCGGCGTCAAGCCCTACTTCCTCACCGGGCAGGCCGCGGCCAACGAGATGGTCAAGCGGCGCTACGGCAAGATCGTCAACCTCACCTCCATCGTGGCCAAGCTGGGGCCCGGACAGGCGGTGGACTGGGCCGCCGACCGCGGCGCGGTGGACGGGCTCACGCGCTCCATGGCCCACGCCCTGGGCTTCTGGGGCATCAACGTCAACGGGGTAGCGCGCGGCAATACCCAGCGCCCGCCCTACTCGGAGGGGGTGCTGGAGCGGCTCCGGCGCCTGCCCCTGGGCCGGACGGAGTATCCGGAGGACATGGGTCCGCCCACCGTGTTCCTGGCGTCGGACGACGCCGCCTACGTCACCGGCACGGTTCTCTACGTGGACGGCGGCTATACCGTGGCCGCGGTGACCGACGACCGGTTCCGGCCCGAGTGGGCCAAGGCGGGCAACCAGGGGTGGGACCCCACCCGAGGAGTTGCGGAATGAGACTTGAAGACAAGATCGCGGTGGTGACCGGAGTGGGGGGCCGTATCGGCGGCCTCGTAGCCCTGGCCTACGCCCGGGAGGGCGCCCACGTCGCGGCGGTGGACGAGGACGGGGACAAGGCC
>JAPPNE010000152.1 GCA_028818775.1 Deltaproteobacteria bacterium
CGGGCATGGGCATCGGCATGTTCGAGGAACTCGAGTTCGACCGCAACCAGCTCCTCAACGGCAACATCCTGGAGTACCGCCTGCCGCGTTTCTCCGACATGCCGCGGACGGTAAAGCTGGAGCTGGTGCAGAACCGCGACGGGGTGGGGCCCTACGGCGCCAAGGGCGGCGGCGAGGCCTCCCTCAACTCGCTGCCCGCCAACATCGCCAACGCGGTCTACTCCGCCACCGGCGCGCGCATCCGCCGGGCGCCGCTGACGCCGGAAAAGGTCTGGCGCGCTATCCGCGAGGTTCGCGCGACGCGGGGAGAGAACGAGTCATGATGCCGCTGAGACGCTTCGCCATCCACCGGCCCGCCGACCTGACCGAGGCCGCGGAGATGCTCGACCGCTACGGCGACAACGGCACCCTGTACGCCGGCGGCACCGAGTTGCTGCTGGCCATGCGGCACGATTTGTTGCGCTACGAGCACCTGATCGACATCAAGGCCGTGGCCGGGCTGGACGCCATCGAGCGCCGGGACGGGCACCTGCACATCGGCGCCGGCGCCACCCACCGGATGATCGAGCGCTCCGCCGTGGTGCGGGAGCTGCTGCCGGTGATGGCCGAGATGGCGGCCAACGTCGCCAACGTGCGCGTGCGCGCCAGTGGCACGCTGGGTGGGAACCTGGCCTTCGCCGAGCCCCACTCCGATCCGGCGACCCTGCTGCTGGCCCTGGGCGGCACCGCCCGAGCCCAGGGCAGGTCGGGAGAACGGACCCTCGCCATGGACGAGCTTCTGGCCGGGGCCTATGAGAACTCCCTCGCCCGGGACGAGGTGCTGACCGGCGTGGAGGTGCCGCTGCCGGGACCGTCACAGCGTTGCGCCTACCTCAAGTTCCAGGTCCACGAACGGCCGTTGCTCGGGCTGGCGCTGTCCGTCGATCTGGACGACGGTGGCGAGATCCACCAAGCCAGTTGCGCCGTCGGCTGCGTGAGCCCCACACCGTGCCGCTCGGAGGTAGCGGAAAGCCTCATCGCCGGTCCCGCCGATTCCGTGGAACAACGGCTTCAGGAGGCCGCCGACGCCCTCGCCGCCGAAGCCACGCTCACCGACGACCGCGAAGGCAGCGCCGAGTACAAGCGCCACCTCATCGGCGTGCTGCTGCGCCGCGCCGCCCGGAAATGCCTCGACGGCAATGGGTAAGGGCCGCGGCCGTGTGAATACCACTCCCACCCGCCCGATTCCCGCTTTCCAGGCTGCGTCAAAACACCATCTGAGAGAGACAATAACCCCCTGAATCGTCATTCCCGCGGAAGCGGGAATGACTGTATGGGGCGTCGTTGGCATTTTGTATCCGAGCGGAGTCTCGACACGCCGCGGAAAGCGGTATCCAGGGGCAACGGAGGAGCTTCCATCATGCGTTTTCCCTCTCCCCTCATTCCCGGAACGCTGGTGCAGCGTTACAAGCGCTTCCTCGCCGATGTGCGCCTGGACGACGGCACCCTCGTAACCGCGCACTGCACCAACACCGGCAGCATGTTGGGCTGCAACGAGCCCGGCAGCCGCGTCTACCTCTCCGAACAGCACGGCAAGAACCGCAAGCTCCCCTATACCTGGGAGCTGATCCGGGTGGGCCGAACGCTGGTTGGGATCAATACCCTGGCGGCCAACCGGCTTGCGCGGGAAGGGATCGAATCCGGGATCGTCAAGGAGCTGCAAGGTTACGAACGCCTCCGGCCCGAGGTGCCGACGCGGCCGGGATCGCGGTTGGACTTTCTCCTCGAGAACCCCGGCCAGCAGTGCTACGTGGAGGTGAAGAACGTCACCCTGGTGGCGGACCGCGTCGCCATCTTCCCGGACGCCGTCAGCGAGCGCGGCACCAAGCACCTGAAAGAGCTCATCCGGCTGCGGCGGCGGGGACACCGCGCCGTGCTGCTGTTCGTCATTCAGCGGGGACCCTGCCCCTCCTTCAGGCCCGCCGACGAGATCGATGCGGAATACGGGCGCTGGCTGCGGCGCGCGGCCAAGGCTGGAGTCGAGATCTATCCCTACCAGGCCAAGGTAACCGTCCGGGGAATTTCACTCCGGGAAGCCGTTCCGTTACAGCTCTAGGAGCCTGTAATGGCGTCCTTCGACTTCGCTTCGCTCAGGACGAACGGGAAACAGGTTTCCAAACCGTTCGTCCTGAGCGTAGCGAAGCGAAGTCGAAGGACGCCGTCCAGGCTCAAGGCGTTTCGCCCTCCGACGGCATCAGGGTCGCCGGTGTCAGGGCGGAGAATATGCCCATGAAGCTCCCGCTGCTGCCGTCGGCTTCATCGAACGCGACATCGCTCAAGCCGACCACCCGGCGGGGATTGCCGTCCGGGTCCGGGACGTTGGAGAAGTGTCCGGCCCACACGCCGGTCGCCTCCGTGACGGTCCGATCCGGATGCGTCACCGTTACGTCGGTGTTCTCGAAAGTGCCGTGCGAGTCCAAAGGCGTCGGGCCGAGACGCAGCTCGTAGTCCGTGGGCAATGCAACGGGGTCCCGGTTCCACCAGGTCACGATGGGATAAAGGTACTCGCCCGCCTGAACCTCGATGTCCCCCGTACACCCGATGCAGCCCTGAACGGTGCCGTCCGCGAAGTTGGCCCTGAGCCCGATGACGGCGCCGAACTCGGTGTACTGACTCCGTCCCTCCAACTCGCCCCATCCGCTGCCGTAGTTGTACCTGTAGACGCCGCCCACGCTACCCGCATAGGTGGCTTCGCCGGTTACCGGCATCTCCGGCGGGTTCGACGGGTCGATCTCGGGACCGTCAATGAACACGCCCGTTTCGGCCTCTTCCACGTTCCGCCGCGAAACCCCCGGCGGGAAGTGGGCCCACCACCCCGCCGCCAGGTAATCGGCTGGATTGTCCACATCCCAACCGATGGTCGCGTAAGCGTAGAGTCTCCCGTCGTGGTGGTTCTGCACCAGCAACCATTCGCGACTCGCGGTTCCCGGCATGGCCGGCGGGGGACTGTACCGCGCCCACGTCCGCTCGATGTCTCTTACGCTGTCCAGTGTCCTGGTGCTTCCGTCCCCGCGTCGTACCTCGACGCCGACCAACCCGTCCTTGAAGATCGTCTTCGTCCTGAACCGCTGTTGCGTCTCGCTGAGCTCGATTTCCTCCATCCTCGGACCGCCGCCGGCGCAACCGTGCGTCACCGCTACCAGGAACACCATGGACAGAAGTCCCATCAACTTCATCACGCTCTTCCTCCGCGGTCCTGGGAAACCCCACCCCGCTGCGGCGTTGTCCGTGCCGCACTCCATTCCGGCCCGTCTCCCCTCAACCAAGGCTCTCGATGAATCCGGTCACCGCCCGATTGAACTGTTCCGGCTGCTCCCGGTAGCAGAAGTGGCCCGCCTTGTTGATGACGTGCAACTGCGCGTTCTCCGTGCTGCCGGCTACGAAGTCGAACAGCGAGAGGCCCCTCCGGTATTGCGCCGTCGGGTCGTTGTAACCCCATACCACCAGGGTCGGCGTCTTGAGCCGCCCCTCCTGCATCCACTGGAGGCACTCCTCCTTGTCGAGGACGAGGTTGCGCATGAACAGCCTCAACCCGCCGTCGTTCATGGCGCGCACGGACTCCTGGTACTTGGGCAGCTCGGAGATCTCCACCGCCGCGTCGATCCAGCCCTCGGTGATGTGCCCGGTGCCGTAGGAGTAGTGCTCCACCACCCAGCGCTGGCTCTCCCGGCTCAAGAACGGCTCGGGCCTCGCCGCCATGATCAGCTCCGTCAGGGAAGGGCCCGGCGAAAGCGTCCCGCTGTCCACGATGATGCAGGACTTGACGATCTCCGGATGCAGCAGCGTGAGCCGGGCCACCAGGTAGCCGCCGCGCGAGTGCCCGCACAGGTGAACGTCCCGAAGCCCCATGGCCTTGAGGAAGCCGTAGGCGTGCTCCACCACCGCCGCGGGCGTATAGTCGTCGTCGGTCTTGGGGTTGCCGGTGTGCCCTTGGCCGAGCTTGTCCACGGCGATGACCCGGAACGACTCCGCCAGCCGGTCGAAGTTCAGTTCCCAGTCCAGGGCGCTGTCGCAGGCGTCGGTGGTGCCGAAGTGGCTGCCGTGCCACAGCACCAGCGGCTCCCCGGTTCCCTGCTCGAAGTAGCGCGTCCGGACCCCGTCCACGTCGATGAACTTCTCGTCGGTCATTGGCATATCGCCTCCTCGTACAGGTCGCGCGAACAGCCGGGGCAAGGCCTGCCGGTCAAGGATGCTGCCGCGCTCCGGCTTCAGCGCTGCAGCGCCACGAACAGGAAGACCTTGGCCGACTCCACCACGCTCTTGAGGGGGACCAGGTCGTTGTCCGTGTGTTGGAAGCGGACGGCGCGGGAACCGTAGTTCACGGTCTCGATGCCGCGGACGTTGAGCAGGCCGGTGTCGTTGGCCGCGGTGGAGAAGCTGTATTCCGGCTCCCGCCCCAGCATGGTGCGGATGGCGTTGCCGAGAGCCACCACCACGCCCGCGTCCTTCCCCACCTCGCACGGGTACATGAACTCTTCCTTCTCCAGCGCGATCTCGTAGGGCTCGATGACGCCGATGGCGTCGGCGAGCTGTTGCACCGCGCGGTCGGCGTCGTCCCCCGGCAGCAGCCGGCGGTCCATGCGGATGCGGCACTCGCCGGGAATGGTGTGGGTCGACTTGGGAAAGCTCTCGATGTCGGTGGGCGTGAGCGACACCCGGCCCAGTTCGGGGTGGCTCTTGTCCTCGGGATAGGGCATCAGCGGCGCCAGGCGCTCCAGCACCTTGACCGCCCCGTCCACCGCGTTGATGCCGTCCCACGGACGGCTGCTGTGGGCTTGGCGTCCGCGCACGATGATGCGCACGTCGATGCGCCCCTTGTTGCCCAACTGGATTTCGGGCGGTCCGTCGATGAGGCCCCAGCGCGCGTCGATGGCGCCGCTGGACAGCACGTAGTCGAGGGACTCGTGCTTGCCGCTCTCGCCCGCGGTGCTGGTGACGAAGTAGAGGTCGCCCGGCAACTCCCAGCCGCTCCGGGCGAGGCATTTCACCGCGCTCAGCATCGCCGCCAGGCTGCCCTTCTGCTCGCACGCGCCGCGGCCCCAGCCGCACGGCCCTTCGAGCCCGTAGGGCGCGCCGTCCACCATCTCTCCGGAATAGGGGTCCGGCATGGTGCTGGGCGCGGCGTTCATGGCGTAGGACACGAGCACCAGACCCGGTGCCGCTCCCGCGCCCCGCAGGCGCGCGATGAGGTTGCCCATGCCGTCGATGGTGGCCTCGATGCCCTCGGCCTCGAGTTCAGGCCGCACCACGTCGCGGATCAAGGCGAGCACCTGCGGCTCCCTTTCCAGCAGTTCGGTCTGCGGGCTGCGTGTTTGCAGCAACTTGACCAGGAGGCGCTGGACCTCGTCGGGGTCCAGTCCCTGTTCGATGCGTTCCTTGGCTTCGTTCGCGTCCATCGCTAGTTCAGGATACCGGGTCAATAGGGCGCCCTTCGGGGTTTCCTCAAATCTCCACCTCGGTGCCGATGCCCCGCTCCCGCGCGCACCGGTAGACGAGGCTCGCCGCGGCCACGTCCTGCGCGGCGATGCCCACCGACTTGTACATGGTGATCTCGTCGTCGCCCGTGCGGCCGGGCTTGGCGCCGGCGAGCACCTCGCCGATCTCGCCGCGCACGTGGTCCGGCGCGATGGCGCCTTCCTCGAGCGCCAGCAGGATATCCCCGCACTCGGAATGGATGGCGTCCAGCGAGTCCACCACCACCGTCGACCGCTTCACCGTGTCGCCGCCCATCTCCCGCGCCTCGGGCCGGTGCGAGCCCACGGCGTTGATGTGGACGCCGGGCTTGAGCCAGCCGGCGTCCAGGATGGGTTCGGCGGCGTCGGTCACCGCGGTCAGGACGTCCGCCCCGCGCACCACCGCCTCGGCCGATTCCTGCGGCTGGATCGGGAAACCCAGCTCGTCCTCCAGCTCTTCCTTGACGTATATGGCGTTGACGTGCGACGGGCTCCAGATGAGCACCCGTTCGATGGAACGCACCCGGCTGAGCGCCCGGATGTGGGTGCGCGCCTGGGTGCCTGCGCCGAGGATGCCCAGGACCGGTGTCTCCGCCCGCGCCAGCGCCTTGGTGGCCATGGCGGAGGCGCAAGCGGTGCGGATGGCGGTGATGTAGACGCCGTCCATCAGCACTTCGATCCTGCCGTTCTCGGCGCTGTAGAGCGCGATGGTGGCCAGGATCGGCGGCAGCCCCTGTTGCGGGTTGTCGCGGAAGTAGGAGATGATCTTGATCCCCAGCGCCTTCCCCTCGCTCATGAACGCCGGCATGCTCGTGATGCGCCCCTGGATCTCGGGCAGCGGCACCACCAGCCGCACGGGCATGACCACCCGGCCGGCGGAGAACTGGATATGCGCCTGCTCCAGCGCGGCGATCAGTTCGTCGAGATCGAGGAGTCCCCTTACCTGTGCTTCGGAGATCACCAGCATGCGGATTCCTTCCGGTCGGGATTGCCAGACAGAAAGCATGACATAACGGGCAACGGGGGTAATTGCAACGACACAACCTTCTGAAACGTCATTCCCGCTTGCGCGGGAATGACGACTTGAGGACGATTCGGTGCGCTGGACTCAAGGAGCGGCGGCCCCGACACGTTTCCCTTGTCCCGCCAGTGGTGTATCCTGACGCCGTGCCCATGCCGAAGGGGGAGGAAACCACATGAAACAGGAACGGATCGCCGATTCCATCGAACAGCTCAACCGGGACATGGCCGAGAAGAGCCTAGAAGGCCACTGGAACCTGGGGCTGGAGGACCTTCCGCCCTACCCCGTCACCACGGTGCGGCCGTGCCTGTGGCGCTGGGAGGACGTGCACGAGAGCATGATACGGGCCGGGGAGGTGGTGAACCTGGAGCAGGACGCGGAGCGCCGCACCATCCGGCTGCTGAACCCCGGCATCCCCGGCGGCCACGGCACCACCCACACCATCCACTTCTCGTTCCAGTACGTGAAGC